>JADGPN010000157.1 GCA_017882465.1 Solirubrobacteraceae bacterium | reverse complement strand
CTTCCGCGACACCGGCGACGAACCCCCAGATCGCGGTCGAGGTGTTCCTCAGCGTGGACGCGGTGAAGGCTCACCTGCGCCTGCTGTTCGACCGGTTCGGAGTGGGAGAGCTGCCGCAGAACGAGAAGCGCAGCCGTCTCGTGGCGATCGTGCTCGACAGCGGGCTGCTCGCCCCGCGCGACTTCTGATCTGAGCCGCTCACCGCTTTCGCAACATGATCGTCGTCCAGGCGCCGACGCGGATGCGGTCGCGATCGGCGAGCGGAACCAGAACGTCGGGGCTGATCGGTCGGGGGTCGTCGTTGACCATCGTGCCGTTCGTCGACCCGAGGTCGCGGAGCGCGTAGCACCCGTCGTCCTGGCGCTGGAGAACGGCGTGCAGGTGGGAGACGCCGGGATCCGCTGCCGCGCCGCCGAGGTCGATCTCGGGGACCGTCTCCCCCGCGCGCCCGCGGCTGCGGCCGATTCGCACCTCCGCCTGGGTGAGCGCAAACGAGCGCTCCGCGGAGTCGGTCGGGAACGCGATCCCGCGGTTCTCGTGGCGCTCGAATTGCCGCCGGTCGGCGATCGCCAGCGCTTCCCAGGTGACCGTGGCCGGGGCTGCGACCGTGGAGTTCGCGGGCGGGGCGAGGAAGTCGTATCCGCAGCCTTCGCAGTAGCGGTCGTCTCCTGAGCGCTGAGCGCCGCACGTTGGGCACGGCTTCTGGCGCGCCGCGGGCGAGGTGTCGACCTCTTCGATGACGCTCAGAACCTCGGTGGGCTGCGGTGTCGCGGGGACAGCGATCAACGCCCCGCATTGATCGCAGTAGTCGGCCGTCGCGGAGACGTGCCCGCTGGGACAGACGACGGTCACGCGCCGCCTGGCCCAGTGCGCACGGTCTTGGTCGAGCGCGTGTCGAGCGCCATCTCATCGACGTCAGCCACCTCTCGCTTGAGCCGCACGGTGCCCGTGGCTGGGTCGTCGACCTCAACGACTGCCTGCAGCAGCTTCATCGTCCCGTCATTGCCGCTCTCCGAGGCAAGCTGCACGGCGCGGCCGAGCTTGACGGTCGCCGTCGCCTCGTCGCCCGCCTTGCGCGCCTCGAGCCCGTCCTGGATCACGTCGGCGAGCTCCGCCTGGCCCGTGTAGTGAGCCACCTCGCGGTTGATGCGCGTGGAGAGCTGCTGATCGTCGGTCCAGATCGCCTTGATCAGAGCCTGGCCGAGCACCTTGTTCCCCTCGACGAGGCTGAGCCGCCCGACGAGCATCTCGTCGCCCACCTCACGAGGCGCCACGTCGATACAGAGGTGATAGTCCCGTGACTCGGAGCCCCACGTGCCCGTCGGGTATTCGACAGTGCGAGCATCCACGGCGGCGGCTCGCTCGGTGAGGTCCTCGATCGTGGGCGCGACCTGCCGCACGAACGCGACGGTCGCGCCCTGCGGTGTCCACAGGCGCAGGGACACGCTGCGGGTCGCCTTGCCCATCGCGGTCTCGATCATCGCGCGGAAGTCGCTCGCCATGTCCGCGGGGTCGGCGATGATGTCGACGGTTCCGAGCAGCTTCGAGGCGACCCGCCTGAGTTCGCTGACCTCCCAGTCGCTGCCCACGCCGCGGCAGTCGCACTGGAAATGACCCTCGCAGGTATCGAGGACGCGGTCCAGCTCCTCTGCGCTCTCGCTCTGATTCTCGCCATCGGTGAGCAGGATCGCGTGGCAGACGCGGTCCTGCGCCCGGGTCCCGAACATGTGACGGGCGACTGTGAGCCAGCTGCCGATCGCCGTACCACCACCGGCCTGGAGACCGGCGACTGCCGCCTTGGCCGCGTTGCGGGTCACGTCCGAAGCCAGCTGCAGGCCTCCATGGTCCGGATACACCATCCTCGCGACGTCGGTCCCGGCGATCACGCCGAACGCGACACCGTCTCGGATGCAGTCGATCGCGACGCTCGTCGCCTCCCGGGCAGCCTTGATCTTCCCCTTCGGCACGTCCATCGACCCGGACGTGTCGATGATGATGATCTCGGCGGCGTCCGGAGGCCTGCGGGCGCCGGCGCCCGCCGCCGGGCCCGCTCGCGCGGCCCCGCCTGCCGAGGTGACGGTCACGATCGCGTTGACCTCGGCGCCGCCGAGCGGCAGATATTCGTTCTGGTAGACCTCGGCTGTGAAGCTGCTCATCTCAGGGCTCCTCGATCGGGGGAACGTTCATTCGACGCCGACGTCCACGACCGCGACGGTGATGTTGTCGCGCCCGCCCCGCGCCAGCGCGGTCTCGGTCAGCGAGCGCGCCACCGCGGCCGGGGCGGCCTGTTCCGGCAGCGCATCGACCAGGGTCCCGAGCTCGCCTGGACTGGGCGCGTAGTTCCACAGCCCGTCGGTGCACAGCACCAGCCGGCCGGGCCGGTCTGGACGGATGACGACCACACGCGGCGGGCGCTCGGGCGCGTCGGCTCCCACCCAGTGTGTGATCGAATGAAAGCGCGGATCGCGCGATGCCTGCTCGCGTGTCAGCAGCCCTTCGGCGATCTGCTCCTCGGCCCACGAGTCATCCGTGGTGAGCTGACGGATGTCACCGGCGGCTACCCAGTAGGCACGGCTGTCGCCGAGCCAGCCGATCGCGATCTCGCCCTCGTACCAGAGTGCCGCGACGAGGGTGCACGACGGCATGTCGCGATCGGCGCGCGCCGTCCATTCGACCCGTTCGACCGCCTCATGCGCGGCTTGGATCGCGTCGCCGATCGCATCGCGCCGGTCGCGCCCGGCGTCAATCGCCGTGGCGAGCGTCTCGCGCGCCGCCGCCGCCGCGCTTTGGGCGGCTGAGTCGCCCGCGCTCGCCGAGGAGATCCCGTCGCACACGACCACCGCGACGCTCCGCTCGCCGGCCACCCCGAGTGCGAAGGCGTCCTCGTTGCGCCGGTGCACTCGGCCTTGATCGCTGACCGCCGCCGCAATGACCAGGTCGAGCTCGACGCGATTCGAGGCCGGTCGCTCACGGACCCCGCAGATCGTGCAGTAACCCTCGTCATCGAGCGCCTCGGCAGGCGCGCCGCAGGCCTGGCACCCGGGCCCGGCCGGCTCCTCATCGGACGATCGCGCACCGCACTGCTCGCAGAAGCGGTCGCCCGCGGCGAGCGGCGCGGCGCAAGCCGCGCAGCTGAGCTGTGGCTCGGACGTCATACCCATGTCCTCGGCCGCACGGCGTTCGCTTGATCGACCAGGCGGATCCGCTCGGCCCGCGCCGTGGCGAGGCGCGCGAGAGTGCGGTAGGAATCCTCGAGGCCGAATCGCAGCTCACGCTCGACGACCGGGTGACCGAGCACCATCCTGTCCGCCCTGTCGTTCGCCCGTCCCGTCCGGACCAGCCGCAGTGCTCCCTCCAGCAGCTCCGAGGTCAGCTTCGCGCGCTGTTGGCCGTCGAGCGTCAGATCATCGAGCGCCGAGCCGGCCTCGAGCAGCTCGTCCAGGGTCGCCTCGCCGGGCCGGTTGGGGCCAGCGAGACAGCGGATCCGCGCAATCTGCGCGTCGACATACGCACTCGAGGAGTCGGGCACGCGATCGTAGGCCTCGATCGCCCCCGGAGCATCGCGTTCGGCGAGGCGGCAGCGCGCAAGCCCGAACGCCGCGCTCGTATACGCCGGGTCGGTACGAGAGACCGTGTCGTACCATGGCGCGGCGACAACGAACTGGTCACCGGACTCGTACGCGAGCCCCAGCGCCAGCTTCGGGGCCAGCTCCCCGGGGAGCGATCGGTAGACGATCGCGAAGCTGGCGGCGGCCTCGGAGAACTGCTCGCGGGCCAGCTCCGCGATCCCCCGGTACCAGCTCGTGCGCCACTCCCAGGGATCGTCCGCCTCGACCCTCGTGAGAACCTCCTCGACCCCGGGCCAGTCACCGACCTCGATCAGCGCCGAGGCGAGCCGGAGTTCCACCTCGACCGTTCGCGCCGGCGCGGCGCACAGCTGCGCGACCATCTGCAGTGGTTCGCCGGCCGGGAGCGTCGCGAGGTACCCGGCGCCGGGGTCGTCGCTCGCCACCTGGGGACGCGGCAGGATCCGCCAGTCCGGCCGCTCGGTACCCGCACGCAGGGCAGGGGTGAACAACGTGCTCGGCGCGGGCACCGGCCGGCCTTCCTCGCGGGCCACGACCTCGCGCAGGACGCCATAGAGCTGCTCGCCCATCTCCTCGGCGGTCTGGAAGCGATCATCGGGGTTGGGCGCGGTGCCCTTCAGCAGGAACCGGTAGAGCGACTCATATCGGGCAAACACCTCGACCGAGTCCTGCGCCGGCAGGGTGAACTTGAGGGCGCCCTGGTACCCGCGGAAGTCGATGCACAACACCGCGAGCGTGCGGGCGACCGTGAACAGGTCCGAGGCGATCGACGGGCCGTCGGCCGCGATCTCCGGCGCCTGAAAGCCCACCGTGCCGAAGATGGCGCTCGCGGGCTCGTCGATCCGGTAGACGCCGCCGAGGTCGATCAGCTTGAGCGAGTGCTGCGTCTGGATCACGTTGTCGGGCTTGAAGTCGCAGAACAGCAGGCCCAGCTGGTGCAGATACCCGAGCGCGGGCAGAATCTCCAGCATGTAGGCGATGGCCTGGGCGACCGGCAACGGGTCGGGCTCGCCGCCGTTGGCCTCACGCCGGGCGGCGAGCATCTGCTTGAGGCTGGTGCCGCCCACATATTCCATGACGATGTAGCCCGAGCTCTCGTGCTGGACGAAGTTGAAGATCTTGACCACGTTCGGGTGCTCGACCTCGGCCAGGAACCGCCGCTCGGACAGGGCCGCTGCCATCGCGTCGTCGTCGCCGGTGTTGAGCAGCCCCTTCAGCACGACCCAGCGATCCGAGACGTTGCGGTCCTTGGCGAGGTAGACCCATCCCATGCCGCCGTGAGCGAGACAGCCCACGACCTCGTACTGGCCCGCGAGCACGTCGCCCGACCGGAGCTTGGGGTGAAACGAGAACGGCGCGCCGCATTTCCGGCAGAAGCCCTCGGTCCGGCCGGGCTCCCCTTCCCGGCCACGCCCCACCGGCGAGTCGCAACGCGAGCAGAAGCGCCGGCTCTCGGCGACCTTCGGGTCGGCCATGACCGCATCCCTGGGATCACGGAAGGGCACGGGCGGGATCTCGACCAACCCCGCGCCGAGCCGGCCCCGCGTGCTCGAGTGCCGCCGGCCTGTGGTGGAGCGACGGGCAGACGTGTGCGAGGTGGCGGGCTGCGTGCTCGACGGAACGCCTGGCACCGCGTCCGAGGAGGCCGGTGCGGGGCTCTCGCTCCGGGCTGGGGCCATGCCGCAGACGTCGCAGTAGCCGTCGACGATCTGGCCGGTGCAACCTGGTCGGGCGCAGTTCACAGCCTGGCCTCCGGGGGATGCGAGCGGGTGGTCAGTCCCTCCTGGTAGCGGCGCACGAGCCGGCCCACGAGCGCGAGGTCGGTGGGCGCGTTGTAGAGCTCCTCGTGGGCTTCAGCGAAGATCGCCGCCAATGCCGGATCCTCCACCAGACCGAGTCGCATCGCCTTGACCTGGTAGGCATCGAGCAGGGACCGAAACTGGTTGCGGGCCTCGATCGGGGCGCGATTTGCCCGCAGGATCTGGTTCGCTTCGTCGAGTGCCGCGCCGGTGCGGACGGTCCACTGCTCGAGCGAGCGTCGCGCGTCCCGCCAGGCCCCCCGCTCGGCCAGGGAAGCGATCTTCGCGAGCTCAGCCCCGCCGTCATCGCCAGGCGCGAGGGGCTCGGGGGCGCCGGGGACCGAGATCTTGATCGTCACCTCTTCGTGGGCGGCCCGGCCATCGAGGATGGCCGCCCGCAGCGTGTCGAGCAGTTCCCGCGCCCGCACCATCCGGGAGTCGAACTCGCGCTTGAGCCTCGCGGTGGCTTCGAGGTCGCGATGGACCGCGTCGAGCGAGCGCTCCAGAGCGTCGACATCCGCGGGTGCTACAGAGAGCGGATCGGTCGTCAGCGATGCGCCGAGCGAGACCAGCGCCTCCTGTGTCGTCTCGAGGTCGCGGCGCTCCGCCTCGCCGAGGACCTCGGCCAGCTCCTGATTCTCGGCCAGCAGGCGGCGGGCGGCGTCCACACGCGGGATCAGCTGCTCCCAGGCGCCGGCGATCTCGGCCACGACCGTCTTGACCTGATCGAACGCGGCCGACATGCGGGTCAGCAGCCCGTCAGGGGAGCAGCGGCGCGACACCTCGGGGCGGCCGAGCAGGTCGCGCTCCGCAAGTGGCACCTCGGATGTCGAGAGCTCGATCGATCGGCCCACGAGCAGCGTGCCCAGCTCCTCGAGCTGTTCCGCGCGCAGGCGCCGCTCGCCGCGGAGCTGGTCGGCCTTTTCGAGCAGCTCCTCGAGCAGGCCGCGCCACTCCCACAGCTCGGTCAGCGCAGAGCTCGCAGCGGACCATCGCTCCGCCGATTCGCCGGCGAGCGAGCTGGCCTCGAGCAGCTTGCGGCTCGAGTCGATCTCGAGCTCGACCAGGTTGGCACCGGCTCGTTCGGTCGCCTCGCGCAGCTGCCGCAGCTTGGTGTCGAGCTCGTCGATCGTCATCTCAGCCGCTGTAGTGAGGCGTGGGTGGTGCGGGCGGCCGCCCGGGCAGCCAGCGTGAATAGATGCCCTGCCAGGTGCCGTCGGTGCGCATCTGCTCGAGCACACCGTTGACGAAGCGCACGAACTCGGGATGCGACTTGCCGATCGCCATCCCGTACGGCTCGTCGCTGAACCGGGGGCCGACGATCTTGACCTGCGGATCCTGAGCTTCCAAGCCGAGCAGGATCGCGTCGTCGGTCGAGATCGCATCCACGGTGCCCTCCTGGAGAGCGACCAGACAGTCGGTCCGCTGGGCCAGCGCGACCGGCACCGGCCGTGGGTGGGCGCGCTGGACGTTCTCGATCGAGGTCGAGCCCCTCGTCGCGCACACGCGCTTGCCGCCGAGGTCAGCGATCCCGCGCGCCGTCGAGTCGGCCGGCACGAGCACGCGCTGGCCTGCGTCGAAGTAGGCGGTCGAGAAGTCGACCTGCCGGCGCCGGTCGCAGGTGATCGTGAATGCGTCAGCGACGACGTCCACGGTGCCGTTCCTGACCGCATCGATTCTCTGTGCCGTCGTGATCGCCTTGAACTCGATCTTGTCGGGGCTGCCGGTGATCGCTTTGGCCAACAGGCGCAGCATGTCGATCTCGAAGCCTTCGAGTCTGCCGTTGAGCGGGTTGAGGTAGGCGAACAGGAGCGTGTTCTGGTCGACACCGGCGATCAGCCGGCCCCGGCGGGCGATCCGCGCCATGTAGCTGCCGGCCGGCATCCCGCCGGGAGCCGGGAGGCTCGCGGGCGGCCGGAGGCTCGCTGTGGGGTCGCCGCAGCTCGATTTGGGCGCCGGAGTGGGACTGGGCGCCGTTGTCGTCGCCGGCTGGGCGGCCAGCGCGGCAAGTGTCAGGTGAAGCGCCTGGTCCGAGCTCGTGCCGCAGCCGGCCAGCGCCAGCGCGACCAGGCTCCCCAGCAGAATCCCCGACGCGCGTCTCATCGGTACTCGCTGATCCTCTGCCGGAGGCCGAGCAGCGCGAGCACGGCCGCGATCAGGGTCAGCGCCGGGATCGCAACCGATAGTCCCGCTAGCGACGAGTCCGCACCGGCGGCGGCTTGCGCGAAGCGGCGCTGCGCGAAGTCGATCTGAGCCGTGAGGTCGGTGCTCAACCGATCCGCCGGTGACGCCTGGCTCTGGGCCGATCGCACCGCGAGCGCGATCGCCTGATCGAAGTGGCCGTTGCCCTCGAGCGCGGAGATCTGGGCGTGATGCGCGCGGTACGCGTTCAGCGTGATCGCCAGGCCGGCGGCGGCGGCGTCCGTTCCGGTTCGCCGCGAGAGCGCCTCGATCTCGCCTAGCACCCCACCCTGGCCGTTACCGGGCATGAGTGCCGCCATCGCCGCGTCGAAGTCGCGTGGCAGCTGCTGATCGCCGCCTCTGGCCACCAGCGTCAGGCTCTCGTCGCTCTGAGCACGCGAGGCGAGGATCCTCATCGCCGAGAGCACCTCGACCGGGTCGGAGCCGTTGAGCTGAGCCGTCGCGAGCCCGTTCTGCTCGCTCAGCAGGGACAGAAAGCCCCAGACCGAGAGGGCAAGGACCAGGAGCGTGGCGACGACGATTGGGATGTTGAGGCGCCGGTTGCTGATCTGTGTCAGATAGCGCTGGGCCAGCAGCAGCAGCGCCAGCGAGAGGACGGCGACGGAGAGAAATGCCACCAGGGCGGCCGTCGAGGTTCCGGAGCGATAGTCGTCGTTGAGGCGGGTGGCCTCGGTCGTGTAGAGCTGATTGGCGGCCGGAAGGATGCTCTGTGAGAGGAGATTCGAGGCCTGCCGCAGGTAGGCGGCACCGAGCGGTAGCCCCTGCCGGTTGTTGGCGCGCGCCGATTCGACGAGGCCGCTGTAGACGGGGAGCTCGCTGGTGATCGTGGAGATCGACTGGAAGGTGCCCGGCGAGCTGCCGATCTGCCGGGTGAGCGTCGCCAGCGCCGCACTGGCAGCCTGCAGATCCCGGAGATCGCGCTGGCGCTGCGCCGGCTGCTCCAGACCCCCCTTGAGGAACGTGGTGGCGGCGGTGGCGTTCGCATCGGACAGGGACGCGTACAGGTTGACCGCCTGGACGAGCAGCGGCTCGGTCTGGGTGGCGACCGCCTGAGCGGCGCGATGACGCGAGCGCTCGGCCGTCCAGGCCAGCAATCCGAAGACCAGGGCGCCGACGACGGTGACAATCGCCACGAGCGTGAACCTGCCGGGCGTCGTCGTGAGTTGATCCCGGACCCAGCCGAGCGCTGAGTCAAGCCAACCCCGCGGGCTCGAGCCGGACGCGGCGGCGGGCTTCAGGCCGATCGCTGGTGATTCGGATGCAGACGCCGACACGCCCGGATTGTCACCCGCGATTGCCATCGCGCAAGGCCACCCAAGGTGTCGGGCTCGACACCATCAGACTCCAGTTGCCGGCCTCGAGCTCCGGGTGCTCAACGACCGTGGGGGGTGACATCGCCATAACTCGCCCTCGGGGCGGGACTCTACCTCCGAGCGGTCGTTGTTTCCACAACAGCTCGTCATCACCATGACGTCCAACATGCCCGGATTGGACGAGCGGCGACAGCCAGGACGGCCGACCGCCGGACTGCTGGTCTTCCCTGGCAATGCAGCACCGATGGCGCGCTGTGCTGCTCGTGAGCATAAGGAGCTGTCTGCGACCCCACCGGCGTCAAGACTGCCCCTGAGC
>JADGPN010000695.1 GCA_017882465.1 Solirubrobacteraceae bacterium | reverse complement strand
GCTTGGCTGTAGCGATGCGCGAGCTCGACCCGGACGAAGTTGGCCTCGAGCAGGCGCTCGAGAACCTCAACGCCCGGCTTGGTGGCCGCCGGGAATCCGCTGCCAAAGCACGACGAGCGCCACAGCCCCGAGCGCAACCTCGTCCCACCAGCTAGCGATCGGATCGATCGGACTGAGAGCGATCCCGAGCAGCACGGCCCACACGAGCCATGCCATCTGGACGCCCCGGCGCGTGACCTCCGGGTAGCGCCACACCATCCGCACGAGACGCCCGGAAAAGAAGCCCAGCTCGTGCGTCTCTCCAAGGAGCCTCGCGGCCCCCGAAAGCGCGAGCAGCGCCACGATAAACGCGAGATAGCCAAACGGCCGAGCGATGAGCCGCAGCAACCACACGACACGCGCGAAGCTACCACGGCGCCCGCACGATTGGAAGCATCCTCAGCCGACATCTCGACGTAGAATCGATTCACGCTACGTCCTGCTGAGCCGGCGGGTGGCTTACAGCATCACGATAGCCTGGCTAACGCCGACTTTCGCGTAGGGGGTTGAGGGGCGGCGGGCTTGCTCGGCCGAGCGCGGCTGAGGGCGCGAAGCCTGTGTTTGGCGGGGTTTGTGAGTCCGCGGGCGCGTTGCGGTTGAAGGAGTGGGGTCGAATGCGGTGATTGGTTACCGTGCGTTCTGGAAGTCCTTGACGCCCCGGGCTGGTTGAGGGATGCTCGCGCCGATGTGAAGTCTCGGCGAAATACGCCGATTCTCGGGTCTTTTGGTGGTTGATAGCGCGTGGCGGGCGAACTCTGCGTCGGATCTATCCGACCGACCAGGTGTACTATCAGAATCGTCCAGTCAGCGAGATCACCCCAACCACGTCCGGGCGGTGAGTTCTTCGCCCGGCCCGCCGACCCGACCCAGCGCCGCTACGAGGCGCTGCGCGCGTATCTCTTGGAGCGCCGACCGGCGGCCGAGGTCGCCACGGCGTTCGGGTACACGACCGAGACGCTCAACTCGATCGTGCGTGACTTCCGCTCAGGCCGGCGCGAGTTCTTTCTCTCTTCCCGCCCGGGACCCACGCGCGCGCCGGCGAAGGACCGCGCGCACGACCGGATCGTTGAACTGCGCTCGGCGGGTCACTCGATCGACGAGATCGCACTGGTGCTCGGCCGGGAGGGGATCGCGCTGAACCGCACCGGGATCGCGGAGGTGATCGCCGGGGAAGGGTTCGAGCGCCTGTGGCGCCGCCCGGAGGTGTTGCGCGGCGCACCGCGCCGCGAACAGTTACCACGCACCGGTGTGATCGACTTCGCGCAGTGGCCCGAGCGCGTGGAGACCAAGCACGCCGGCTTGTTGTTGTGCATGCCCGACCTGGTCGCGCTCGACCTCCCTGCGATCGTGAAGGCCGCCGGGTACCCGGGCACGAGTGTGATCCCGGCCGTGTCATCTGTCCTGTCGTTGCTGGCGCTGAAGCTCGCGAACATCCGCCGGACCTCGCACGTCGAGGATCTCGCGACCGACCACGGCGCCGCGTTGTTCGCAGGACTGTCCTCGCTGCCGAAAACGTCCGCGCTGACGAGCTACTCCTACAAACTCTCGCACGAGCGCCAACACGCGTTCCTGCAGGCCTTGAACGCCGCGATGCTGCGCGCGGGGCTGATCGACGGCGCCGACTTCGACCTCGATTTCCACGCGATCATGCACTGGGGACAGGACCCGGCCCTGGAGAAACACTACGTTCCCAGCCGCTCGCAACGGACCCGCTCAGTGCTGACGTTCTTCGCCCAAGACGCCAGCACCCACAACCTCGCTTTCGCCAACGCCGATATCTCTAAAGCCACCCAAGCCCGCGAGGTGATCGCGTTCTGCGACCACTGGCGCTCGCTCACCGGCGCCGATCCCGGGCTGCTCGTGTTCGACCAGAAACTCACCACCCAAGCCGTCCTCTCAGAACTCAACCAGCGCGGCGTCACGTTCATGACACTCCGGATGCGCTCACCCGCGCTGATCCGCCACATCGACCAGCTCAACCCCAAAGCATGGACCACGGTCCGCCTGGACCGCGACGGCAACTACCGCAAACCCCAAGTCGTGGACGAAACCGTGCGCCTATCGGACTACCCCAACCCGATCCGCCAGCTGATCGTCCGTGGCCTCGGGCGCGAGAGCCCGACCGTGCTGATCACCAACCACACCACCGTCACCCCGAAGTTCCTGATCGAACGCTACGCCCGCCGGATGACGATCGAGCAACGCCTCGCCGAAGCGATCCGCGCCTTCCACCTCGACTCACTCGCGTCCTCCGTGCCACTGAACGTCGACCTCGACGTCGTCCTCTCCGTCCTGGCCTCCACGATCTGCGCCGCGCTCCGCCGGCGCCTCCCCGGCTACCACACCGCCACCCCCGACACCCTCCAACGCCGGTTCCTCCAAACCGGCGGCGTGATCCTCACAGACGACGACACGATCACCGTCCGACTCGACCGCCGCACCTACTCCCCCGTCCTGCGCTCAGCCGAGCTCCCCGACACCACCGTGCCCTGGTGGGGCGGCCGGCGCCTACACCTCGACTACGCCGAAAAGTAGGGTCGATCTCGCTGCGCGAAAATCGGCGTTAGCGCTCCCGCTCCGCGATCTCGAACGCCAAAGCTTCCGCGCGTTCGCGTTGCCGTGGGGATCCGGATGAGCAGCAATCGCGCTGAGCA
>JADGPN010000694.1 GCA_017882465.1 Solirubrobacteraceae bacterium | reverse complement strand
CAGCGCACGCCCGACCCGAGATTCCCCGGATCGAACGCTTTCTGGAACGTCTTCCTGGTCCCCACCTGACGCGCTCACGGCGCGCCTTTTCTCTGGACGCTCACCACGACAGTCATCAGCTAACGCAGCTCCAAGGTGGTTTGGCGTCTGCCCCCGCAGGGCCGACGCCGGAGGGCCAACAAGCCTCCATCTCTCACACAGCACCGCTTTCTAGAGTTGCCTACATGGTTCCTCCTTCAGCGTTCGTGACACACAGGTAGAACAGCACCTCGGTGTCAGCCTGGCCTTGGATCTGCGGATACAGCGAGGGGTCGACGGCGAGTATCAGGTCGCGTTTGATGGCGGCGAACTCGTTGATGTAGCCGTTGTGCATGAATAGCCAGTGGTCATGGCGGAAGGGGTGGCAGTTGGTTTGCTGGACGGCGCTGCCGATCGCCCCGCGGATGTGGGTGAAGAACAGCGGGGAGCTGATGTTGGCCTGCGAGCTCGCGCAGGTTCTGATCGTTCCACGCCGGTTCGATGCTGTGGTAGACGCCGGGCGTGTCCGGGGCGCCGTACCAGCCGACGCCGAACCCATCGCCGTTCGTGGTCTCGGCGCCGAGCCGCGAGTGCAGGCTCTGGTCCACTAGGGAGTGGGTCCCCCCCGTAGAGGACGTCTTTAGGAGGATGGGGGAACCGGAGTATGCGAGCCAGGGGCACATGTGCCGCTCCTTTCTGTCGGATCTGACATGTTTCGAGGATCGTCGCGCGCGACTGCGGCACGCCGGTATAGCGCGAGAAAACGTCAGCGAGGCTGGCCACCAGATCGTCGAGACGCCCGTTGAGGGCGACTAACTCGCGCTGACGGGCGGCGCCGTTTGCGGCCGCGAGCCGCGCCACCCGATCAAGCGCACCGGCGCACCCGAGCGCGAGCGCGTGCGAACGACAATCGGGCAGCAGCGAGTCGAGCATCTCTCGCACCGGGATGGACAGCCAGCCGCGGGATCGATCAGCCGGGCGTCCATTCCGTCTTGAGCCGCCAAGAAGCGGTTCTCCGCAAGCACCTCAGCGCTCGGCACCACCGACGAGGACGGCTCCCCATCGAGCTCGAGTCTGGCCGGCGACTGTCCAGCGCGACCAGGGAAGTGACCTCCCTGACCGTTGACTGGGCGTCCATCACCCTGACCTCGACGGTCCCGAGCGCGGGCTGCAGCCGCACGTCCCACCACAAGAAGCTCGGATCGGGTATCGCCCCTGAGGCGATCAGCTCGTCGATCGTGTCGACGTAGTCGACGTAGTCGACGTAGTCGACGAAAAACCGTGGCAGGCCTGCGCGTGGAAAGGCCTAGAAGATCACGGTGCGCGCTGACGGGAACCCGGAATCGTGCCCTGCCAGTACGGAGAGTTGGCCGACAGCGCAAGCAGAACCGGGACCCGGTGGCGCAGCCCGTTGAGAAGCCGGATCGCGTCCTCGGGATCCGGCGCGCCGACGTGCACGTGCAGGGCCATCGTCGGCTCGCGCCGGGCGAGCACGCGCAGCGCGTCGTTGAGTGCGCGTAGCGCGTGGCGCCGGCACCTCTGTCTCCTCCCGGAGTCAATGGATGCGTGCCCGCGGCGGCCACGGTCAGGCCCATCGCGTCCAACTCCCGCGAAAGCCGGTTCCGTAGCGAAGTCAGTTCCGCGACGACCCCGTCCACATCCGGGTGGATGGCGGTGGCGAGCTCGACGACGGCCGCGTGTGTCTCCGGTGAGGTGTGCGGCGAGAGCTCGTCCGAGAGCCGCGCGAGCACGTCGTCGCCCGACTGGGCCAGCGACCAGTCAGCCGGCTCCAGCAGCATGAGCTCCTCCTCGACCCCGAGCGTATACCGCTGATCAAGCTCGTCGTTCCAGCGCGCCCATAACGGGCAGGCGCCGCGCGGCCAATCGCCGAGCCCGCCGACCGGGTCGAGATCCGAGCGCTGGTATGCCTCAGGTTCGACCCTCACCGCTGGCCATGTCCGCTATTCCGCGGATCGTTCGTAGTAATGCACTCTCGCGCGTCGGGGAGTGCGACCATCTGCTCGACCTCCGCGGCTGCTCTCTCCTCGTCGCCAAGCGCAGCCACGAAGGAGCGGTAGCGCACATCTCGATCGCGGCTCTCGGCGGCCAGCCAGTAGTTCCACGCGCGCGTGACCCGCTGCGCCGACCGCCGCCACTCCTGCAGCAGCTGAGTCTAAAGTCTGCCGCAGCGCCGCCTCGGGAATCCCCGCGTCGCTGTGGTCAACGGCGCGGGGGTTGTCCCGAGCGGATCCGTGTCTTCTCGAACGAAAGAACACGTGCCTCACCCCGAGGGGACGACGACGTCGATTCCGCGTGCTCAGTCTGCGCTGGAGATCCGCTTGCCGTACGCGATCAGGCCGTAGATCGCGAGGATGTCGAGCGTGAAGATCGACAGTGACCAGAACGGGTACGCGGGGATCATCAGCAGCTGCACGATCGCGTTCAGTCCCAGGACGATCACTCCGACCCACCGCGAGAACTGGTTCTTGACGAACACGCCAACACCGACGACCCACTCGACTACGCCGATGCACAGCACGACCCAGCCCCACGTGTTCAGGCTGCCGGCAATGTAGTGCGCGTTCGCGGTGAAGAAGTGCGCGTTGCCGATCGCTGCGAGACCCTCGATGAAGTTCAGGGTCCCGAGCATCAGCAACAGCACACCCGCGAACGCGATC
>JADGPN010000693.1 GCA_017882465.1 Solirubrobacteraceae bacterium | reverse complement strand
TATGTTGAACGCATCACCCGCAGAAATCGTGCTGAGCAGGCCAAACCAGCGGCGTGGCACGCATCTTCAACATAACCAGGCGTGGGACATACATCCGCACGTGAGCCTCTCGGCTTATACGGCTCGTGCCGTCCAGCTAGCCGGACGGAGCGCAATATCGCCAGTGCACAACAGCGCGGGAGTCTGTATCTGGACTCGTCGCGGCCACGCTCGTGCCCGTCTGTCGCTGCGCTTCAGTCGCTCGTATTTTCACCTCGCCCATCGCACCAGATGGTGACTGATGCGATCGCAGAGCCGTTCACCGCGCTCGGGCAGAACGCGGTGAAGTATGCGAGCCAAACCCGCAGCCGCAAGTTGATCGGCGCCAGGTCGCCGCAACCAGCGTCAGGAGCGTCGGTCTGTGAACGCCGCGGCCAGCGCCGCGACCAGCTGGACGAGACCGGCTTCGTCAGCGGGATAGGTGCGCTGCCGGGCCGCGCCCGGAGTCGCCGCCAGGGCCGGAATTCGCTCCAGCTCGTTCGCGCAGCCGAGCGCCTCGCCGTGCGGGCGCGCGGCCTCCAGCAGCTCGGTGAGCAGATCGAGGACCGGCCGCAGCGATTCCTCGGTCGTGTCGATCAACCGCGCGCGGACGCCATCGCGCGCGGCGATGAAGCGGTTCTCGGCGAGCACTTCCTCGGCCTGGATCACGTGGCCGGAGACGTAGCCCTCTTCCAGTTCGAGCCGCGCGATCGACTGCACGAGCGCGACCAACGCGGCCGTGTCGGCAACGCGTGTCTGCGCGTCCATCACGCGCACCTCGACCGTCCCGAACCGCGGCTGCGGACGCACGTCCCACCACAGGAAGGTGGGCTCCGGCAGCGCCCCGGCACGAATCTGGAGGTCGACCGCTTCGACCCACTCGCTGTAGGAGCCGTAGCGCCGGGGCATGCCGGTACGCGGAAACGCCTGGAAGACGATCGTCCGGGTGGACGCGAATCCCGAGTCGTGGCCGCGCCAGAACGGCGAGTTGCCCGACAACGCGAGCAGCAGCGGTAGGTGGACTCGCAGACGGTTGTAGAGCTCGATCGCTCGCTCCGGATCTGGCACGCCGACGTGCACGTGGAGCGCGAACGTCGGCTCGCGCGTCGCGAGGTCGCGCATCGTGCGGTGGATCAGCCGGTAGCGGCTCGCGGACGTGACCTCGGTCTCGGACCAGACCGCCAATGGATGTGTGCCGGCGACGGCGGCGGCGAGACCCAGCCGGTCAAGAGCGGCGCCCAGCTCGTCGCGCAGGCTGCGCAGTTGCGCGCCGGCTGCACTCACGGACACGTGGGGATCGGTCATCAGCTCGATCGCGGCTTGATGCGTCTCGGCGCTGACGTAACCGGCGAGCGCGGCGGGTAGCGCTGCCAGTACGTCCTCGATTCGCTGCGCCAACGCCCAGTCCTGCGCCGGGTCGAGCAGCATGACCTCCTCCTCGATGCCGATCGTATACGGCTGCGCGCTGGCAGTCCACTCAGCCCACTGCGCCTGAGCCAATGTTTTCCGCTCGTCTACGGGAGTACCCATGTGTCCTTCGCACCGCCGTCCTGGGAGGAGTTCACGACAAGCGCTCTGGCATCCCGCGCAACACGAGTCAGCCCGCCCGGCATGACCGTCACCCCGTCGCAGGTGGCGAACACGAACGACCGCAGATCGATGTGGCGCTCGACGAGCCGGCCGCCTACCACGGTTGGGTGCAGAGACAGAGCGACGGTCCTCTGCGCGAAGTACTCGGTGCCGGCACCAGGTCGGCGCAGGACCGCCTCGACGCGTCGCACATCTCTCGCCGTAGCGTGCGCACACACGACCACACCTCGGGCGCCGTGGCCGTGACGGGGTTTGACGACGTGTCCGCGCAGATCGGACAACACTTACTCGAGGGCGACCGGGTCGTTTAGATCAATCGTCTCTACGGACCGCATCAGCGGCCCTTCGCACAGGTAGAAGCGGATCATCTCCTCGATGTAGGCATGCACGAGCTTATCGTCAGCGACACCGGTGCCGAACCCGTTCACGACCGCGAGCCGGCCCGCTAGCCACGGCACCAGCAGCAGCTCCGCAACCGCCGTCAGTGCGCCGTGCTCGTCGCGCAGCAGATCCGTGTCCGTTCGTCGGTAGACCGCATCGACGCGGCACGCCGGACCGGCCTCACCCGCGCGCAGCCACAGCTCGTCACCGCGCCGCTGGAGCTGCTCGAGCGTGACGAGCGGTGCCGCAAGCCAGCGGGCTGCGGTCGCGTGCTCGAGGAACGCCGAACTGCCGGGCCCGCTGGTGAGCACGACGACGTTGGGACCGGCGCTGGCATCGGCGGCAGCGCCCCGGCCGATAGCCGCTGCCGCATCCCACAAGGTCGCGGGCAATGCCGCGACCGTGGCCGGCTCGAGCGGAATCGGAGCGGGCGTCGTGACGCCGGTCTCCACGAGGTGCTCGGCGACCGCGATGACGTCGTCGAAGACGTGCTGCTTGTTGTCGAGGCGGCCGTCGTCGTACCAGTCGGAGCCGTACTCACCACCGCCACGCAGGTTGGCGATGACCAGCACTCCCCCGGCCGCCAGCCAGCCGGACCACCCTGGCCGATAGTCGGCCAGGACCGGGATCTTGAAGCCGCCGTAGCCGTACAGCAGCGTCGGCGCTTGTGCCGCCGGCGCGTTGGCCGGACGGATGAGGAAGTACGGGACCTG
>JADGPN010000692.1 GCA_017882465.1 Solirubrobacteraceae bacterium | reverse complement strand
ACCTACGACCGCTGGGGCAGCGGCTGTACGCGTGGCTGCAGGGAACGCACCCGTGACAGCTACGACGACGCGATCGAGTTCTACCTCGCCGCACCGCTTCGCTACACCCTCGGCCTACGCGGTCGCCAGCACCGGGCAGCGGGGAGCGTCCGCGCCGCTTTGAACCAGCTCTACGCCGCCGAGGAGCGATATAACCGCGCGCCGAAGTGGAGCATCCGCGGCCGCTGCGCGAACACCAACATCCCCGCGTTCAGGATCAGCCCCCACCGCCGCGGATCCGCCCCCAGCGAGCGCGCTATGGAACGCGCGAAGTGCCCGGCAGAGCGCCCCGCCTCGCTGCGCGGCCTGACGCTACGCGAAGCACGTGAACAGGTCGAGCTCGTCAGCAGAGCACTGCATCAGGCAGCTGCACGATCCAGCGAGACGAGCGCGGCGTCGCCGCGCGATGGGCTCGGCCCGCTCAACGCCGGCGCGGCGATGCGCGCTGGGCCGTAGACCGCAGCGCCTGTCCCGAGAAGACCCAGGTCGCCGCGCCTCGCGGCATGAAGATGGCGTTTGAAGGGTCCGGTCGGTCGGGGCCGAAAGTTTGGCTCATCCGGGACAGGGGCCTTCATTGGGAGAACGCAGACGGGTAGGCCGTTTTCGGCGATGGGCTTCCGGCCCGAGCGTTTGGATCAAGGTGTGCTCGCACAGCAGCTGCGCCACACAATCGACGATCTCGAGGGTCACGAGCTCGGTGACACGGCAACCATCAATGTCGACGACTTCGCGTTCGAGAAGGGACTGCTCGATGCTGTTCACCGAGCGGCAGACGTTCTCAAGGCTGTGAACGTCTGCGTCAAGGAGCTCGGCCACATCGGCACGGGCCTCGATATCGCCGCAGAACTCGCTGGTTGGATTCTCGCGGGCAAGGAAGCGACGGCGATCCTCGGGGCCAAGGCGGCAGTTCGTCAGAGCTTTCTTGCCGAATACGAGAAGCTTCGTGATCGATGGGATGACCACACCGCGCGAATTCGAGACTCGACGACGAGGCGGCTGCTGTCTGAGGCTGAGAGGCGCGAGGACGACCTCTTCGGCCGACTGACCAACACTCGGAAGCAACTGCAGGTACTCAGCGAATCGGGCAGGAGGTTAGACGGCTTCATCGATGAAGCGGCAGGGCAGGGCTATGTTGACTCGCCTCCGGACGGCGCCTGAGACACCCGCACCAACAGCTGCCATCTTCGCGCCGGCGCCGACCGTCTCGGTATGGCGGCGAGCGGGGCAGCAGCTGTCCACAGCGCGGTGCCCGAGGGAGAGCCGGTGCGTCTCAGGTCTCAGGTGACAGAGCGGCCGCTCAGCTCCCTGTCGGGTCTTGCAGCCAGATCTCACCGCCGAGGGATATCGCGGCATCGACTTTGGGGTGGGCCTGGAGGAGCGCGTCGAGCGCCGCGACGAGCCGCCCGATCCCGTCACGGTTCAGCGGGAAGCGCGCCGGCACGCACACCAGGCCATAGGTGCTCGAGCCGCGTCGCAGCGCTTCGTCGAGCAGCGGGCGGAAGTCCCCGAGGTCGCGCGTTACGATCGCTCGCTGCTCGTCAGCAAGCGAAGCGAAGTGGACGCGGTCAGGGCGTCCTCGGAGGTCGGTGCGCTCGCCAACGGCGACGACGTCGTGGCCGCGTTCACGCAGCTGCCGGGCGATCTCGGGCGAGAGGTGCTCGTCGAGCAGCAGCTTCAAGCAGAGATCGCTTCGTGGGCCGCGCGCCAGGTGCTCTCTTCGCGCTCGTTGAGCGTGTGCACGCGCTCGATCCAGTCGTCGATCTCGTCCCGGTAGGCGCCGTAGTAGCGCAGCGCGGTCTCGACCAGCCGGGGGTCGATCTCGAGATAGGACGCGGTGTCCGCGACGGATCCGCCGTTGTCCTTGGCGACCTCGACGATCTCCCACACGTCCAGGCCGCTTCCGAGCACGGCGGGTCGGCGGCCCAGAGCGCCGTCGACGAAGTGGATGTTGGGGTGCTCGTCCATGATCACGCCCTCTTCGAGGTAGCGCTCGGCGAGCGTCGTGTGCTTCTCACCGAGCAGGCGAGCCCGTTCACGCAGGCGCTCCAGCGTGCGCTTCGACGGGCGCATCGACAACTGTCCACGTTCGCTCTCAGGCAGCATGCATACACTGTAACACGCTGCGTGCGCCGGCACCCGCTCCCGCGACGCTCCCGAGCCGTAACCGCTTCCTCCAGAAGGAGAAGGTTCAGCCCTCGGCCGACTCAGACAGCGTGGAACACCAGTGGAACACACCCCCGCCTAACGCCCGCTAATTGGCTACATTTGCGCCAAGACCAGGTCACGCAAATGCCCTGCTAATCGCCACTGTTCAGCTTGTGAGAGCTTCGATGGTAAGGAAGGGGTCGTCGGTTCGAGTCCGACAGCTAGCCCCGTTTTCCGAGTAGCGAAGGGGTAAGTCGGCGGTTTTGAGCGGCGGTGCGGGTCGCTTTGCGCGGTATTTGTTGGCATTGTCGGCGCGATGCTTGGACGCGTTCGGTCTCACGAGCTGTGGTGTAGGGCCAACATAGCTGCTGGCGCCTGCCGTGATTCGTGGTGCAGCGCCATATTCGCGGGGCCTATGGTCCGTCCGGTGAGGTCGGTAGTGTAGGGCCAACATGTATGTGAAGCGTCATGCGGTGCGTCGCGGCAGCAAGCGCTACGTGTATCTGCGGCTGGTGCAGGC
>JADGPN010000691.1 GCA_017882465.1 Solirubrobacteraceae bacterium | reverse complement strand
CGTCTCGAGGATGGTGTTGAACTTCATGTTGGTCTCCGTTGTCCGTGCCGCATGCCGGCGCTGTGGTCAGATGTTGAACTCGATCAGGTCGTCAGAAGGGCTGGAGTCGCCTGCGCGCCGCTCGACACGCGCAGTCGGCGTAACCACCGAGTAGGCCGGCACGCTGCGCGTGAGCCACACGTTGCCGCCGATGCGGCTGCCACGACCGATCACGGTCTCGCCGCCGAGGATGGTGGCGTTGGCGTAGATGACCACGTCGTCGCCGATCGTGGGGTGGCGCTTCATGCTCTCCAGGCGCTTGCTGACTCGCGTGGCGCCCAGGGTCACGCCCTGATAGAGCCTTACCCGCGCCCCCAGCACCGCGGTTTCGCCAATCACGATGCCCGTGCCGTGGTCGATCGCAAACGACGCCCCGACTTGCGCCCCGGGATGGATGTCGATCCCGGTGGCGCGATGCGCAACCTCGGTCAGCAGTCGCGGGAACAGCGGCACGCGACGGTGGAGCTCGTGCGCGATCCGGTAGGTGGCGGTGGCCAGGAAGCCCGGGTAGGCGAGAATCACCTCATCGACGCTCTGCGACGCCGGATCGCCCTCGTGGATCGCCAACGCATCGAGCAGCAACGCTTCGCGGATCGAGCCGAGCCGCGCGACGAGATGCTCGACGATCGCGCTCCCGGCAGCTTCGGGCGCGGCCGTCGGGTCGGGCGCGGCCACGGCCTGCTCGAGCAGCCGACCCAGCTCGGCGAGCTCGTCGGCGAGCTGGCCGCGCCCGGCACCAGCCCGGGCCGCGAAGTGCGGAAACAACAAACCCAGCACTCCGTACGCGAACCTCTCGGCCAGCTGCCGAAGGCCCGGCGGGATGGGGTGATCGCGGTGCTCACGGGCCAGGAGCGACAGCAGCTCCTCCTCGGGAGGCTGCAACCCGGCCTCCGTGCTGGGCCCCTTCGGCGACTCCGCTGCTGATGGCGACGCGGGCGGCGGAACACCGGATGGCGCCCCGTGGCGTGGCAGATCGGCGGCCATCGAAGCCTCCCGTGTCGGGCCCATCGCGACCTCCTGGCAGGGTGGGGTCAGAGTGCGTCTTCCCGGTGATTGTCTCGCCGGCATCGCCAGGCCGCATGAGGGTTGTCATGTATCTCAATTGACATAATGTACTTAGCCGGCCCCGTAGTTCGCCGCATCGCGCGCCGGCTCCGCGTGGTCGTCGTAACTATATAAAGCCAATGATTTTAGTTATAATTGTCGGTTTACGGTGGTAGTTTCGTCGCGTCATGAGAGCTTCAGCGCGCATGCATATGTCCGCGACCGTCGAGACCTGCGCTCCTGCCCCGGCCTGCACCGGGCGAATGTCGCCGGGCGCGCGATGTCGCTCGGCCACGCGATCTCGCTGAGCTGAGCGCGTCCTCGGCCCCGTCCGCGCCGGCTGCGGCGTGATGTTGGGTCCCCAGGGCGGCAGGTCCAGGCCGCAGCCGGGGGCCGTCCGGACCACCGGCTCTCCTCTTCGCCGGCGGCCGTCCCGTAGCGATGGGCCGGATCGGCGCAGCGCCGAGCGGCCTCGGTGGTGATCGGCGGCCCGCACCTCCCCTGGCGGGCGAGTCGGACGCCTGCGCTGCCGCCCGCAACCACCCTACCACCAGCGCCACGGCCTGATTCAGGCAATCCACAATCCAACGAGAGCCGAGGTATCCAGTGACAATTCAAGACGCGCCGCAATCCCTGGGAACAGCCAGACTGGTTCGACCAGACCGTCACCACAAATCTGATGTGCCGCCCTCGGCTCGTCTCAGCACGAGCGTGGCGGTCATCTGGCACGGGGAAAACGCGCCGCTCGGCCGCCTTGCCGAGGTCCTCGACGCGCACGAGCTGACCTGGAACACGGTCCACGCCGGCAACCCGGAGTCTTTTCCCGATCCTGCGGAGGTGACGGGTGCGATCTTAATCGGCTCTGCGGAACCGACCGGCGCGTCGCGACCTGAGTCGACCGGGGCCGAGATCGACTGGCTCCGCCGGGCGCATCACGCGGGAGGCGCAATCCTCGGCGTTGGCTCCGGTGCACAGACGCTTGCGCTGGCGCTGGGCGGCGGGATCGAGGTCGCTCGGCGACCACAGCGCGGGTGGGTCCACGTCGAGACCGCGGATCCCGAACTGCTCGCGCCCGGACCGTGGCTGGCATGGCATGATCACGCGATCCAGATCCCGCCCCGAGCGGAGCTACTCGCGCACACCGCCGTCGGCCCGCTGGCGTTCCGCGCAGGACGACACCTGGGAGTCCAGCTCCACGCCGAGGTCACCCCCGAAATCCTCGGCGGCTGGGTCCTCACCCACGCCAGTGGCGGCATCGACGCTCAGGGGTTGCTGGAGACAGCCTCCCGGGAGCAGAGCACAGCTGCCGCCAATGCCGACCGCCTGTTCTCCGCCTTCGTCGCCCCCAGTCAGGTTCAGCGAGAACCGAGCAGCGTGAGCATCCGGCCCGGTCGTGTCGTCATCGCGTCGCGCCGCCGTCGTCCCGGCCCTCTTCCTGGCGGCCACGGCAGTGCTGGTCGTCGTGCTCGGGATTCCGTACCAGCGGGACGTGCTCGCCGCCTGGTTGCTGCTCGGGCTGCTGTGCTTCTCGCTCTCCGATCTCCGGGGTTACGCGAGAGGCGTGATGTTCGAGTGGCTGCCGTTCATCGCGATCCTGATCGCCTACGACTCGCTGCGCGGGAGC
>JADGPN010000156.1 GCA_017882465.1 Solirubrobacteraceae bacterium | reverse complement strand
GGTCAGGAGTCTCGACCGGCGCCAGCAGCTCGACGCGCGTGTCGAGGTTGCGTGGCATCAGGTCGGCGGAGCCGATGTAGTAGCGGCGTTCGTCGCCGTAGTGGAAGGAGTAGATCCGCGAGTGCTCCAGGAACCGGCCGACCACCGAGACCACATGGATCGTCTCGCTCACGCCCGGGACTCCGGGCCGCAGGCAGCAGATCCCGCGCACATTGAGGTCGATCGGCACTCCGGCCTGGGATGCGCGGTAGAGCGCCTGGATGCAGGCCTTGTCGACGAGCGAGTTCATCTTCATCACGATGCGGGCCTCCTTCCCCGCGTGGTGGGCCGCGATCGTCCGCTCAATCTCCTCCAGCAGCGGCTCGCGCAGTGAGTCGGGCGCGACCAGCACCTTGCGCTGGCGGGGCGGGTGCCCGTAGCCGGTCAGCGTGTTGAACAGGTTCGCCACCTCGTCACCCATCTCCGGATCGGTGGTGAACAGGCCGAAGTCCTCGTACAGCCGCGCGTTCTTGGCGTGGAAGTTCCCGGTGCCGGTCATGACGTAATGGCGCACGGCGCCGCTCTCCTTGCGCACGACGAGGATCGCTTTGGCATGCGTCTTGAGCCCGGGAATGCCGTGCACGACGTGAGCGCCGACCTCCTCCAGCGCGCGCGACCAGCGGATGTTCAGGCGCTCGTCGAATCGCGCCTTGAGCTCCACCAGGCAGACGGCCTGCTTGCCCAGCTCGGCGGCCTGGATCAGCGACGGGACCAGCGCCGAGTCGTCCGAGGTGCGGTAGACGGTCATCTTGATCGCGAGCACGTTCGGATCCTCCACGGCCTGCTTGACGAAGCGCTCGGCGCTGGTGGAGAACGAGTGGTAGGGGTAATGAACCAGGACGTCGCCTGCGCGCATGGCCGAGAACACGTCGGCCGGCTCGTCGCCCTCAGCGGCAAAGGCGGGGTGGGTGAGGGGCGTCCAGGCGGGCTGGCGCAGGTCGCTGTGGCCCTGGACTCCGGCGATCTGCCACAGATCGCCCAGGTCCAGCCGTCCCTCGACGTCGTACACCTGCAGCTCCTCGACGTCGAGCCAGTCGATCAGCCGGCTGCGCATGGCGGTGTCCATGCTGGCTCCGACCTCGAGCCGCACCACCTCTCCGAACCGCCGCCGCCGCAGCTCGTCCTCGACCGCCTGGAGCAGGTCGTCGGCTTCGTCGGAGACCTCGAAGTCGGCGTCGCGGGTGACCCGGAAGAGATCGTGGCTGAGGATCTCCATCCCTGGGAAGAGCGTGTCCAGATGCTGGGCGATGATCTCCTCGAGCGCCACGAACGTGTCCTTGGAGATCTCCACGAACCGCGGCAGCACCTCCTTGGGCACCTTCACACGAGCGAACACCTCGTGGTCGAGCTCGGGGTCCCTGAGGCGCACGACGAGGCTCAGCGACAGGTTGGAGATGTACGGGAACGGCCGCCCGGGACCCACCGCCAGCGGCGTCAGGACGGGGAAGATCTGCTCGTGGAAGAGCCGCTCGAGCTGCTCGGGCGGCGCCCCCGACTCCTGGCAGGAAACGATCCTGATCCCGTGCTTGGCGAACTCGGGCAGGATCACGTCGCTGAACTGGTGCGAATGGCGGCGATCCTGCGCCCTGATGGTGTCGGCGAGGCTCGTCAGCGTCTGCGTCGGCGAGAGTCCGTCCGGGCCGCGGGCATCGATTCTGGCCGCGACCTGGTCGTGGAGTCCGGCCACCCGGATCATGAAGAACTCGTCCAGGTTGGTGACGAAGATGGCCAGGAACTTGAGCCGCTCGATCAAGGGCAGCGTCTCGTCCTCGGCGAGCTGCAGCACCCGGTCGTTGAAGTCCACCCACGACAGCTCCCGGTTGATGAACAGCGAGTGCTCGTCGAGGTCCGGCGGGACCACCTCCGTCTCGTCCTGCTCCATCCGTACCGGCTCGAGTGCGTGCTCGGTCATGCAACCCTCTCTCCAGCCGCCGCGATCGCGGCGAGCTCCGTCGGGCGTAGCAGCGAGATCAGCTCGCCCTTGTCGATGGCGGCCAGTCCGCCCTTGCGCATCCTCGCCTGCGCCCCGGTGAGATCGTGCACCAGCAGCGTAAACGAGGGGTCATGACCGACGAGGAGCACATTGCCCAGGCCGGCGGTCAGGTCGGCAGCGTCAAACGGGCTGCCCGAGAGCCGCGACTCGACCGACACCTCGACGCCGAGGGGCTCGCAGGCGATCCGCGCCGTCTGCAGCGCCCGCAGCTTGGGGCTGCTCAGGCAAGCGTCGATCTTCACTCTCAGGTTGGCCAGCGCGCGGCCGGCAGCCTCGGCCTGGAGCGTGCCTCGCTCGGTCAGGGGCCTCTCATCGTCAGGTGCCCCGTCCGCGGCCTCGGCGTGTCTCAGCAGCCACAGCATGCCTGAACTGTAGAACCCGGGGTGTATCTGTGCCATCGGCGCCCGCGGGCGCTGGCCGCGGCAGCGCCGGCCGTTGCGCTCGTAGGGCCGCGGCAGCGTGCCCACGGTCCTCAGCGGCCGCCCTCACTCACTGACAGCCATCGGTGCGCATCGTAGACGCCGCCCGAGCGCCGCAGAAGCGGCTCAGCCGATCAGCAGCCGGCGGCCGAACACGCGCTGGAAGGCCTCGCCATCGCCGTAGCGCTCAACGCTCCAGCGGGGCAGCATGAGGTCGCCGGATGCTTCCAAGTGGAGGTCCACGCCGTGCCCGTTGGCACGCAGCCACGCCTCGCTGACAGATTGGTCGCGGCCACGCTCGAGATGCTCGGCCAGCCTGAGGATGACCGCGCAGCGCTCCAGCAGCTCCTCGTCACCCGGCTCCCCGAGCGTGGCCAGCTCGCCCAGCTTCGGCGCTCCCTTGCGGTGATAGCGCGTCATCTGGGCGATCAGAGCCCGCTCCCGGGGATCGAATCCCGGCAATTCGGCGCTCACGATCAGGTAGCGAGAGTGCTTGTGGTGATCGTCGTAGTTGATCGTCATGCCCACGTCGTGGAGCATCGATGCGGCCCACAGCAGGTCTCGCTCGCCCGGCTTGGGCTTGAACAGCCCCTGCGTGACCAGCGAGTCGTGCATCTGCAGCGACAGCAGCGCGACGTGTTCCACGTGGGCGAGATCGGACTCGTACTGGACGGCGAGGTTGCGCACCGCCGCCTCGCGCACGTCGTCGAACAGCGGCTCCTGATCGTCGAGCAGGGTCCGAGCCAGGAACACGCCCTCCCGCAGCCCGGCCTCGGTCGCCTCGATGCCCGCGAATCCCCCCATCTCCAGCACCGCCTCGATCACCAGCGCCGCCGCCAGGATGATGTCGCCGCGGCCGGGCTTGATGCCCTCGACCGAGCCGCGCTCGGCCACCGGCAGCGCCGCCAGCGTCTGCACCAGCTCGTCGAGCCGCTCGGGCGTGAGCACGAACCCCTGGACGCCGAGGTCGTAGTGGCCGGTCGCGTGCTGGGCCGCAGCGGCGAGGTTACGCACGGCGCCACCGAGCCCCACGAGCCGCTCACCGGACCGCGGAAGCCAGTCCAGGTCGCCCAGGGTCTTGCGCACATGCGAGCGCAGCCGCGCGAGGTCCTTCTTCTTCGCCGGCCCGGATCCGGACAGGTACTTCTCGGTCAGCCGCACCGCCCCGAGCTGGAACGAGGCCAGCTCCGTGGCGCGGCGGTCCTGGACCTGGATCAGCTGCATCGATCCGCCGCCGATCTCGAGCACCAGGCCATCGCTCAGGGTGGTCGTGTTGACCGCCGCCACATATCCGTAGCGCGCCTCGTCCTCAGCCGAGAGCACCTCGATCCTGATCCCGATCTTGGCGTGCGCCTCGGCCAGGAACTCGTCACGGTTCGAGGCATCACGGATCGCGCTGGTGGCGAACCAGAGCACGTCGCGACGGGCCAGTCCGTTGGCCACGCAGAAGCGCTCGAACACGGCGAGTGTCTCCAGTCCGCGTTCGATCGCTTCCCGGTTGAGGCTCCCCGAGGCGTCCAGTCCGGCGCCGATTCGCACCGTTTCGTACAGCTCGTCGGTGCGCTTCCACCACTGCCCGGGGCAGTAGGTGAAGACCACCAAGCGCCACGAGTTCGAGCCCAGGTCGATCACGGCGACCTG
Source organism: Solirubrobacteraceae bacterium (assembly GCA_017882465.1). Classification (GTDB taxonomy): domain Bacteria; phylum Actinomycetota; class Thermoleophilia; order Solirubrobacterales; family Solirubrobacteraceae; genus Palsa-465. The sequence goes on along the minus strand of JADGPN010000156.1, from coordinate 5,176 downwards.
GCGGTTGTCGTGCTCGGTGTGCCCGGCGGCTCGGGTCGATCGCCAGCTCACGACTGGATCATGGGCGCTGCATCGGACATGTTCATCTCGGGCTCCGACACCAGGTCCACGAGCAGCGTGGCGAAGCCGAACCCGCGCGCGGCCAGCCCGCGGCCGGTGATCGGGTTGTAGTACTCGCGGAACCCGTGACGATCGGCGGCGTGCTCCAGCGAGACGACCACCCGGGCGGCCTCCTGCTCGTAGCCGAGCTCGCGCATCGCCGGCACCAGGAGCCAGCTGGTATTGCCCCACGATGGTCCCCGCCAGCAGCGCCAGAAGGCGAACCGGGGGTTGAACTCGAGCGAGCGCTGCTCGTGCCGCTGGGTTGCCTCGGGCCAATCCTGCCCCGTGGCCCGGCCCGGCACGACGAGATGGTGCTCGAACGCGCCGGTGCGCTTGGCGAAGTCCGCCTTGGCGTCGAGGTAGGTGCGGATCCCGCCGCTGCGCTCGCCGTAGAAGAGTGTGACGTCGGCGATCCGCAGCGGCCGCGCGCTCGGGACTTGGTGCGGGGAGTCGGCGATCGGCCCCGGGGAGGAGGACAACAGCGCCGCCGACTCAGGCGACACGGGCGACCTCGACCGCGCCGGGGAGCTCGCGCGGCTCGGCGAGCGCGAGCGAGTAGCCCTCGGCGAGCTGTCCCAGCGAGCGCTCCCAGGTGCGCTCGCGGACGGCGACCAGGCCGCCGCTGGCGAGCCGCTCACGGAGCGACTCGCGGCGGGCCAGGCCTCGCAGCGCGTCCGCCAACGCCTCGGCGTCCGGCTCGACGAGGCAGCCGCTGCGCCCGCTCTCGATCAGGTCGGCCGGTCCCCCGGCGTCGACGGCGAGAACCGGGAGCCCGCTGGCCTGGGCCTCGAGGATCACCTGCCCGAAGGTGTCCGTCGTGCTGGCGGATATGAACAGGTCCGCGCTGGCGTACGTGCGGGCCAGCTCCTCGCCGTCGACCCACCCCAGGAAGGTCGCGGCGCTGCCGAGCCGGCGGCGGAGCGCGTTCTCCTCGGGACCGCGCCCGGCCAGCACCAGGTGCAGGCGCGGATCGCGGTAGTGGGCGAGCAGGAACGCCTCGGCCAGCAGGTCGATCCCCTTCTCGTGGCTCAGACGGCCGACGTAGAGGACGTTGAAGCCGGGCGGCAGCGTGTCGGAGGCGTAGCGCGCGGGGCTGAAGCGCTCGAGATCCACGCCACGGTCCCAGCGGACGATGCGCTGCGCTGGGATGCCGAGCCGGACCAGCGAGTCGTCGGCCGAGGCGCTCGGCGAGAGCACGATCTTGCACTGGCCGTAGAACGCGGCCAGGACCATCTGCACGATCCCCTCCACACGCGCGTCGCCGGAGCGCATCCGGGCATAGCTCTGCAGCTCGGTGTGGTAGCTGCCGGCCACCGGCAGTCCCATCACCCGGGCGATCAGCAGCGCGGCGATCCCGGCCGGCCCCGGAGCGCACACGTGGATGAGGTCGTACCGACGCTCGGTCAGCGCCTCAGCGACCGCGAACAGGCTCGGCACGCCGAGCCTGAGGCCGGGGTAGAGGGGCAGCTCGACCTCGGCCACCGCGGCCAAGCGCCGGTCGACGCTGGCGTCGGTCCCGATCACCTCGATCTGGCACCCCGGGATCCCGCGCTCGCGCAGCTGGGCCAGCGTATGGGTCACGCCGTGGACGGAGCCGACCCCGTCGGCCACGACCGCGACCCGCATCGGCTCTCCGTCCCGAGCCACCAGCTTGGCCTGCTCGCGGGCGAGGAAGGCCGCGGCCGGGATATAGGGCACGGCGGGCAGGCAGGCGGCGAAGAGGCGGGTCATGGCCGGCCGCAGGCGGTCGGTGCCGCCGGTGGCCAGCAGCTCGTCGATCGCCCCGGCGAGCTTGCGCTCGTGGATGCGGCGCGCGCGCCGCTCCAGGTCCGAATGGCTGAAGTCGTCATCCTGAAGCGTTGACAGCAGCCCGCTCGTGTCGAGGTCGAGCTCCATCTCGACCAGCCAGGCGCGCAGGAGGGCTCGGCCCTCCTCGGGGCCGATGCGCTCGCCGACGCTGCCGTGCCGGGCGTCGCCCTCGAGCATGATCCGCTCGGCCAGCTCGAGCGCCGCGCGCGGGTCCGGAGCCTGCGCGGCGCCGGGCCGCGGGGCGCCGCTGCCGCCCACCGAGCGAGCGGCCAGGACCAGAGCGCTGTGCGCCCACTTGGCGGCGCTGCCCTGCTTGCCGTGCGACGCCACCCGCCCGGCCCGGATGTGGTCCAGCAGCTCGGCCGGCGTCGCCGCATAGGGCGCCTCCGTGTAGGTGCGGCCGATGTCGACGCCCGCGTGGTCATCGGAGCCGCCGACCGCGATCCCGCCGTGGGTCTCGATGTAGATCGCGGCCGGGGCGTTCAGCTCCCGGGCGCGGGCCCCGTTCCGGGTCTCCCAGACGGGGAACAGCTGGGCCAGCACGCGGCGGTGGGCCGGCGTCAGCGGCGCGGCGACGTGGAAGAACGGGTGCGCGAGCGCACACGCGATCTCGTGCTGCTGCAGGTAGTCGGCGCAGCTGACGACGTCACCGTTGTGGGCCTGCAGCCAGTCGTGATCGTCGGGGGTGATCCCGAAGCAGAGCACGTGGACGGCCTGCGGCTCGCCCTTGAACCAGGCGGTCAGCTCCTCGGATACGAACACGTCGGGCAGGTCCGACAGCTCCAGCACGCCGGCGATCGTGTCGTGATCGGTGATCGTGACGAAATCCATCCCGCGCTGCTTGGCCAGCTCGTACACCTCGTGGGGCGAGGTGGCGCATTCGGGGAGCGCCAGCGCGCGCTGAACGCCGAGCTTGGCGACCTCCGAGGCGGTGGAATGGCAATGCAGGTCGGCGCGAACCGCCGACGGCGCGCCGAGAGCGCGCTGGGTCTTCTTCTGATCGTTCATGACCAGCAGGTTCGTCCGCCAGCAGCGAGAAATCGTGATCAGGCGGCCAAGTTCCTGTGACCAGGCGGTGAACGGGTGGACGCGCGGTGGTCCGAACGCCAGCCCGGCTCTACACCCGTCGCCCCGCCCCCCGCCCTCGTCCCGCCCCCCGCCCTCGCGCCACCACCGCCCCGGCCATCGCTGCGCCGGCCAGCAGGGCCAGGATTGCGATGGCGGTGACCGCGGGGCGGATCGTGTCGGAGCCGGCGCCGCTGCCCGCTCCGGCGGCGCCGGCCGGCAGCAGGTGGCCGGCCGCGGCGGCGAGCCGTTCGGTGGCGCCCACGGCGGCGGTGCCGAGGCCGTCGGGCCCGGCGGCGATCGGCAGGCCGGCAAGCGAGGTGATGCTGCGGGGCTTGCCCTGCACGGCGAGGCCGAATCCGGCCGGCATCACCACGAGGACGGGGCCGGACACGACTCCGGCCAGCTCGGCGGACAGGAACTGGGCGTAGCCGGCGGGCTTGCCGAACAGCGATGGCACCACGCCGAGATCGGTCGCGGCGCCGATCAGCGCGATCTTGATCGGGTACCCGGCCCGCCGGGCGGCGGCGGCGGCCGCATACAGGCGCTGCTGGACGGCGGGCGAGACGGGGCTGTAGGGCAGGAACACGTCCTGGCCGAGCAGGACGTCGCTGGCCGGGTCGCCGTCCGCGCGGGCGGTCCCGGGGATCGCCCCAGCGCCGAGCGAGACCCCGAGCAGCACCGCGGCCAGGATGGCCGCGAGCGCGGGGCGAACCCGGGGCCGCGGGCGCGCGGCGGCGGGGCGAATCCGGCGCCGCGGGAGCGCTGCGGCGGCCGCCGGTCCCAGCTGCGCCACTAGTCCCGCCGCGAACCCTTGGCCTTGGCGGGCGGCACCTGCTTGCCGGGCGTCGCGCGCTTGCCCTGTCGCTTGCGTCGTCGCGAGTCTCGCCACATGAATCCGATGATCAGCAGCGAGGGGACCGCGAAGGCGAGTTGGACGTACCAATGACCCAGGTGGGCATAGGGGATCAGAAGCGCGGCGATCATCCGCTGGAGTAGTCGGCTCGCAGCATCCGCACCGTGGACAGGATCGCCAGCAGGGTCATCAGCACCGCGCTGGCCACGCACCACTGGCAGATCGCCTTGATCGTGAACAGCTCGCGGTAGGTCAGGTAGAGGCTGAACGCGCACCCGAGCACGCCCACCGCGCAGGTCAGCATGCGGCCGTTCTCACCGGGCACCGCGAGCGAGGCGAGGATGGTGATGTAGCCGATCAGGCCGAGCACAGCCACCGGGATGCCCACCACCTTGGCGTAGCTCGAGCTCTGCACTGTCTCGCAGCCGCCGCTGGCGATGCAGAGCACCTTGATGCCCGCGTAGTGGACATAGGTCAGGTAGCCGGCGACCCCGATCCCGAGCACGCACAGGATCGCAATCGCCGGCATCAGCCAGCCGGAGGACTCTCGGCTCAGCGCCCTCACCCCACCTGCTTGATCGCCGACTGCAGCTCAGCGTAGGGCGGCACGGCGTCAGGGGGCTGCAGCTTGCCCTTCGGGCCCTGGAACACGAGTGTGGGGGTCGAGTTGAAGCCCTGGGCCGCGGCCTGCTGCCCCTCGCTCTGGATCTGGGTCGCGAGCGCCGCGTTGCCGCGCGCGGTGTTCCAGGCGGCGATGTGCAGACCGGGGATCTGCCGCGCCAGCGCGTCGAGGTAGCTGCCGGTGACATAGCCGCTGCCCTCAGCTCCCTGCTGGTTGTAGAACAGCTCGATGTAGTTCCAGGCCTTCTGCTGCTGCCCGGCCGCCAGTGCCGCGACCTGCTGGGTGCTGAACGTCGCGGGGTCCCGAGTGGCGGTTTGGAGCGATCGGTAGACGATCTGCACCTTGCCCTTGCGAACCTCGTTGGCGATCAGCGACGGCAGCGAGCCGACCGAGAAGTCACGGCAGACCGGGCATTGAAGATCGCCGTAGTAGTACAGCGTGATCGGGGCATTGGGATTGCCGAGGCGGGTCCCCGACTGCGGGATCCCGGTCAGCAGCTGCTCGACCGAGGCGGCGGTCTTCTTCGCCTGGGCGCCGGTGGCCAGACCTGACGAAGAGCTGTTGCTGCTTGAGATCACGATCACCACGGCCACGACAGCGATTGCGCCGACCGCGATACCGCCGAGCATGCGCAGCCGGCTAGTCCGGCGCTCCTGCTCGGCGCGGACCTGCTCTTCGGCCAGCCGCTTGGCTCTGGCTTCTTCACGTTGTGCTTTTCGGGA
>JADGPN010000690.1 GCA_017882465.1 Solirubrobacteraceae bacterium | reverse complement strand
GGGCCCCGGTCTTCGCAGGCCAGGCGCTAGGATCATGCGAATCTGAAAACCAGGGGGGCTGGCGGGAAGCCGGCTGAGATAGCGCCCCTCGCGAGTCACGTGACCCGGCGCTGACCCTTCGAACCTGTGGGGTAATGCCCGCGAAGGGAGCGATGGACAAGATGATCGAGGCTCCGCCGCAGGAGCCTCGCGACCTCGACAGCCCGGCCGGCGTCCGGATCGAGACCGTGGACCGAACCTTTGCCACCCGGCACCGTCCTGTGCAGGCCCTGTCGGGAATGTCGATGCGCGCCGCACCGGGGGAGATCGTCGCCGTCGTCGGTCCCAGCGGTTGCGGCAAGACGACGCTGCTCGAGCTCGTCTGCGGCCTACAGGCGCCCGACCACGGCCTGGTCTGGAGCGAGCCGGCCGCGCTGATGCCGCAGCGCGATCTGCTGCTGCCCTGGCTGGGCGCGGTCGACAACGCCGCCCTCGCGCTGCGGGCCCGAGGCGTCTCGCGGGACGCCGCGCGGGAGACGGTACGACCGTGGATGGAGCGGTTCGGGCTGGCTGGCTTCGAGCGCACCCGGCCCGCCGAGCTCTCCGGGGGCATGCGCCAGCGGGTCTCGTTCCTGCGCACACTGCTGGCCGGCAAGCCGGTGCTGGCGCTCGACGAGCCATTCGCCGCCCTGGACGCGATCACCCGCCAGGACATGCAGGGATGGCTCGCGCACGTGCTGGCCGAGGAACGGCGAACGGTCGTCCTGGTCACCCACGATGTCGAGGAGGCGGTCGTCCTCGCCGACCGCGTCGTGGTCATGTCCGCACGTCCCGGCCGGGCGGTGGCGGAGCTGGAGATCACGATCGCGCGGCCGCGGCGGCGTACCGACCCGGGCGTGGTGGCGCTGCGCGAGCGGGCGCTCGAGGCGCTGGGGCTGGGCGGATGAGACGCCGGCCCGGAGGCTGGAGGGCCGTGGTGCTGCTCTTGGTGCTGCTCGGCATCTGGGAGCTGTACGTCGATCTGGGCGGCGTGGACCCGCTGATTCTCGCCCCGCCGCACGCGATCGCCAGCGCGCTCTTCACCGATCGCTCGCTGCTGTGGTCGAACTTCCTGGTCACCGCGCAGGAGGTGTTCTTCGGCATCCTGCTGGCTGCGGTCGCGGGGTTCGCCTGCGCGGTGGCGCTGCACCTCTCGAGCCGGACCCTGCGTCCCGCCGTGTATCCGCTGCTGGTCGCATCCCAGACGATCCCGATCGTGATCCTCGCCCCCCTGCTGGTGCTGTGGTTCGGGTTCACGATCTTCCCCAAGCTGATCGTGGTGGCGCTGGTGTCGTTCTTCTCGATCGTGGTCACAACCCTGGACGCGCTGTCGGCGATCGACCGCGATCTGCTCAAGCTGATGCGGACCTTCGACTCCTCGCGGCTGCGAACGCTCCGCCACGTCGAGCTTCCGGCGGCGCTGCCGGGCCTGCTCACGGGGGCCAAGATCGCCGTCGTGATCGCGGTGATCGGCGCGGTGCTGGCCGAGCAGGCGGGGGCCGATTCGGGTCTCGGCTACCTTTTCGAGCAGTCGATCCCGCAACTTCTGACCGCGCGCGCGTACGCCGCTGTCGTCATGCTTTCCCTCTTCGCGATCTCGCTGTTCGCGTTGCTCACCCTGGTCGAACGGCTCGCGCTGCCGTGGGCCCACACCTCCAGAGGAGACCGCCACGAATGAGAAGAAGTGCTCTGTCGCTTGCAGTCGCGTTCGCTCTGATCTTGGGGCTAGCCGCCTGCGGCGAGAAAATGGACCCGGTCAACTCGGCGCACGAACAATCGCTGACGCTGATGCTCGACTTCTTCCCCAATGCCGATCACGTGGGGATCTACCAGGCGCTTGTCCAGGGCGGCTTCGCCCACGCAGGCCTCGACGTCCACGTCCAGACGCCGTCGGACCCGGCGCTGCCGCTGAAGCTGCTCGAGGCCGGCAAGGTGGATGTCGCGATCTCCTACGAGCCCGAGGTCCTGCTCGCCCGCGACAAGGGCTTGCCGCTGGTCTCGATCGCCGCGCTCGTCCAGCGGCCCCTGACCTCGATCGTCTCGATCGGCTCCAAGCACATCAGGACCGCCGCGGACCTGCGGGGCAAGCGCGTCGGGGACGCGGGCATCCCGTACCAGCACGCGTACCTGACCACGATCCTCCAGACCGCCGGCGTCCCGGCCGGCTCGGTCAAGGAGACCAATGTCGGCTTCGATCTCGTCCCCGCGATGCTGTCCGGCCGCGTCGATGCGACGCTCGGCGCGTACTGGAACTACGAGGCGATCCAGCTGGCTCAGAAGAACAAGAAGCCGAACGTGATCCGGATGGAGCAGGCCGGCGTGCCGACCTACGACGAGCTGGTTCTGGTGGTCACCCGCAAGACGCTGGCGGCCAAGACCGACGAGCTGCGAGCCTTCGTGCAGGCGCTGGCGCGAGGCTACGAATCGGTGCGGGCGAACCCGCGCGCCGGGGTGGGCGCGCTGCTCGGCTCCACCACGGGTCTTGACCCGAAGCTCCAGCTCGCCAGCACGCTGGCGACGCTCCCGGTGTTCTTCCCCGCCGCCGGCAAGCCGTGGGGGTGGCAGGACGCCAACCAGTGGAACGCATACGGGTCCTGGATGCTCTCGCACAACCTGATCTCGAACGCGGCCGCGGTCGCGGACGCGTCCACCAACGAGCTGCTCGCCGGGCAGGCTCCGCCGCTGGGGTGAT
>JADGPN010000155.1 GCA_017882465.1 Solirubrobacteraceae bacterium | reverse complement strand
GACCGTCGTTCCGTCACGGGCGATCGCCGCGATCGCCTCGCGGTCGACGTGGTCCACACTCGCCAGCTCGGACAGCATCCGGCGATCGAGCCGGTCGAGCGACCCGAGGAAGCGCGCGTGACGGGTCTCGACGCCCAGCCCCGAGAACCAGCTCGCGATCGCAGCTTCATCACCCGATGCCAGCGGCCGGATCACCACGCTCGAACCGTCTCGCAAAAGCACCGGCTCGATGTCCGTGGGCGACCCGGAACCGCCGACACCATCAGAGATCGACGCGAACTCAGTCTCAACATCAACTCGCACTCCTCTCAGGAACGCGAAACGTACGCCCCATCGCACCGACAAGCATCCGTACACACCCGCATGTCAGCCCGGGGTTCCTCGATCGACTCAGCGAGGCGCGCGCCAGCCGCCCACGTGCTCAAGTCACTCTTCGTCAGTCGATCCCGCGGGAGCCGAGCCCGTCGTTTAGATCGCTGAGCCGATCCGGGATCGCGGCGGACTCGACGCCGTACTCGGTAAGGCTCACTTTCTCCCAGTCGTGCCGCTCGATCCGCGCCTGTCCGCGCGCGAGAACCTCAAGGCCTGAGGTCGATCCCGACCGCTCGACCTCCCGGGCCGACGCGCTCGACGGTGCGGCGGATCGCCGAATCTCAGGTTGGGTCAGCGTTTCCGTGGCGCCGCTTGCCGTTGCCTCTTGGCGCGCTGTTCGCCTCGCAGAGCGCCGCTGGCCGGTACAGATCGCACGCTCGGCGAGAGCGACCAGACGCTGGCAGACAGTGATCAGACGAGCGGTGAGCGAAACCAGACAAGTGCCGACAGCGACCAGGCCGCCTCCGATCGCGATCAGCCCGCCAGTGATCGCGACCTCGCGCATGGCGTCGACCCCCGGAGAGCACGACGCGAGCCGTGATATCCGTCGGCGCACGGCGCACGGCGCACGGCGCGTCAGCGCGAGCAGACCGCCGCGACGCGCCTTGAGAGCGCCCACGAGCGTGACGCGACCGCTCAGTCCCGCGATCTGGCGGCGCTGGCGCGCGATCGGGCTGCCGGCGCGCGCGATCTGGCGATGGTCCAGCGTGACGCCGACTACGAGCACGACTACGCGCGTGCGGTCACCGGCGCGGAGATCGTGATGCGCGCCGGCGAGCAGCGCAAGCGCGCCGGGGAGTTCCGCGCGCAAGCCGCCGAGCATCGCGCTCAGGCCGCCCGCGATCGCGAGGCGGCAGCGACCGACCGCGAGCAGGGCGCCCGCGACCGCCGGCAAGCGCTCGCCGATCGCGAGGCGCTTGCTCGCGCGCTTGCGATCACGGAGATCGACCTGACCGGGGCGCGCACCCGAGCGGCGGGCCTGTGCGACCTCGACCACGAGCTCGACCGCGCCCGACGGACTGGCAGCACGCTCGTCGTCGTCTACGTAGACGCGGTCGGACTGAAGAGGCTCAACGACAGCGAAGGTCACGATGCCGGCGACCGGGTACTCAAGTGCGTCGTGGCGCTGATCGCCGAGCATCTACGCCCGTACGACCTGATCGTCCGTCTCGCGGGCGACGTGTTTCTGTGCGCAATGTCGAACATGACGCTCCCCGACGCGCGCCAGTTTTCAGCGCCATGGCCGGCGCACTCGCCGCGACCAGCGAAGCAGGCGCGCTCCGCCCCGGCTTCGCCGAACTCACCGGCGACGAGACCGCCGCCGAGCTGATCGCGCGCGCCGACAGCCAAATGATCCACAGCCGTTCCGACACCGACGCACCACGCCGAGCAACGGATTAGCATTGGCGAAACGGATCCGACAGCTGGCCAGACAGACCGCGGGAAAGCCAACCGGCCGCGAATATGCTGCCTGGGTCATGGTTGAACCGGGCGCAAGGCACCCAGACGCACCGGAGCCCGACCCACACGCCCGATGCGTCTGCGGCGAAAGGGTCACCATCGCCGACGCGCGGGAGGTGACCCTGCCCAACGGTCGTGCCGGCTGGCAGGGCTACTGCCCCGAGTGCGGCGCACCCCTGTTCGCGATTCGTCGCAGACCGACTGCCCGCTGAGTCAGCAAGCTGAGGCCGCATACGGTAGGGCCCGCGGGATCCCCGTTCCCGGCACAGAGCCCGCAGACGCCAGGTTCGACTTGCGGTAGCCCAGCCCGCTCGCCCACCAGTTCCTGCTCCGCCAGCATGCGGCAGAGCAGAGCTCGGCGCCGGTCACGGTGGACGGCGGTCCGGCGTGTGAGAGCGACCGGTTGGGCGAGCGCCAGCCTCGGCGCTACTGCTACGCCCGCGTAGCCGTGAACCGCGTCAGCCGACAAGCGCCGGCCGGGCAGGGCTTTAGCGGGCCGGGCCGCGTTTCGCCGCCCGCGTGAGCGGCCCGTGACGTCCGTGACACTGCTCTCCCGAGCCGCGGCCGGCGCTCAATAACCAGTTCGGGAGCAACCACGCAGAAACGACGGTTTCGACAATCGCTCCGGGCTGCGCCTACCGCGACGCTCTCCTGGTGTCTGGGTGTCTGGGTGTCTGGGTGCCCGGGCGTCCGGGTGTCCGGGTGTGGAGAGCCGTTGGCGCGGATCTGTGATGCTGGTGTGACCGTGATGTGAACGAGCGACTGGAGTTGATGGGTTGGCGGATCTTGCAATCGAGGTCGGGGCGTTCGAGCCGATCCCCGAGACGTCCGCTGGCGAGCGGGTTGTCGCGGATGTGCTGGCGATCGGCGCGCCGGACGTGGACGCGGAGCGCGTCCGCGGTTCGGTTCCGGTGTGGTTTCACACCTTCGCGCTCGCGCCCGGGATCTACACGCCGGGGATTGCGCGCGACCACGGCTACCGCCTTGCGGTGCTCGGCGCGGATCGTTTTGCGGGCCGTAGCGTGCTCGACATTGGCGCGTTCGACGGCTTCTACAGCTTCCTCGCGGAGGTCCGCGGCGCTCGGCGCGTTGTCTCGGTCGACAATGAGCAGTACGTCGATTGGGTGCGGGCCCGGTTCGGCGTGACGCTTCAGGGCGGCGTCGGCTTCCGCGCGATCGCCGGGCTACTCGCATCGCGGGTTGAGTACCAGCGCATGGATGCGCTGGACGTGCGCGAGCTCGGCGAGCGGTTCGATGTCGTGGTGTGTTTCGGGATCCTGCACCGGGTGAGCGACCCGATGAGGTTGCTGCGGGCGCTCGCGGACGTGCTGGCGCCGGGTGGCGAGATCGTGCTCGAGACCTACGGCTCGCGCCTGGCCGCCGACGCCCCCGCGATCGAGGTGCACGAGCCTGGCGAGGTGTACGCGCGCGATGACTTCGTCTATTGGGGCTTCTCCCCGGAGGGTCTGCGGCGACTGGCGCGGATCGTCGGCCTCGATGACGTTGAGGTCGTCGACGAGCTGGAGATCGACGGCCACCCGCGGATCCTCGCCGTGCTGAGAGCGGCCGGCTGACCGCGGGCCACGATCCGGCCCCGCGGTCGCCGCTCGGGCCGCCAACGCCATGGCGGCGAGCTCGTGGTGGCACGCCGCCGATCGAGATCGCCGACACCGTCCCGCGGTCGCTGTTCGCGACGATCTATGGTGAAGGTATAAAGCCGATGGATACCGATACCGAAGACCTGACGGAAATAGAACGTGCCGGACGTCGCTGCGGCGTCTGCCACTCTGGTCGCGGATGGCGTCGGTTCGAGGTCGTCCACCCAGCCGAGCGTGAGCCAGTTGCCTTGTGCGGCAGCTGTCGAGCCCGCTTCGGCGACGATCCGCCGGTCGGACGCAAGCCCGCGCCCGCGTCGGAATCCGCTCGCGCCGCTCGCAAGCCGCTCTCGCCGCTCGCAAGCCGCTCTCGCCGCCGAAGCCGCACGCGGGCGAGCGCCGGACCGAGCGGCGCCCTGATCGCCTGCGAGCGGCACTGCGCACAATGCCTGGCTCGTTCTCAACAGCGATGGCTGCCCGGGCGGCAGGACTCAACAACGACAAGACGCTCGCCCGACTACAGGACCTAGAGCGTCGCGGCGAGGTCCAGCGCATCAGCAACCGCTGGTCGACCGAGCCGCCCTCGAGCGACATCGCCTCAGCGATGGATCGGCTTGAGGCGCGGACGAGCAACCTTCGCATCGTCAGGGACCGCGCGCGGGTCGGCTGATCAGCGGCCAGCGCACCAGCAGCCTCTCGCTTCGCGCGCCGCTCCTGAACCGCCCGCCATCGCTCAATTTTCTGCTGCGTCGGGCAAGACACTTACCTTCAGCTGGTCCCCGCTGAGGTACGGAAACGCTCCACCCCACTTCTCGCTGTCGGGTGCCTGAGGAGAGGCAGTACCGTTCGGGCCGTGGATGACGACACTCCTCACGAACCCATCGTCGATCGCGCCGAGCGTAAACGCGAGGAGTGGCGTGCCGTGAACGAGGCCGGAGGAGGCGAGTCCGAGGGGTTCGAACTCGCCGAGCAGGCACTCATCGAGAACACGTCTCACGGCGACCAGCACGCTCCGGCCCGGATCATGCGAGACGCCGGGCCAGACGAGGAATCGGGCGCCGCCGAGTACGGCGAAGCCGACGCAGAGCACAAAGCCGACTGACCCGCCCACGGCCGGAACGATTCGACGCCGGTCATCGTGGTGGCGGCGAAAGCGAACGCCCGCAACACGCAGGGTGCAAACCGAGCGTGGGCAGCAGGCCGTGTCCCCTCTCGCCCAAATTCCGCTTCGCCCACGACGATGCGGGAGCGCCTCCGACGACGTCTTCGTCATTACCGCCTAGGACGACCAGCGATCGTCAGCTGCAGGCCGGACATCGCCCCCCGGAATGCCATGCGAGAGGGAGCGTGGTCCGGCGATCCTGGCCCGTGCCTCCTTGTCGACCGTTTCGAGAAGCCAGCTCGAGGTACGCGTGCACTCCCGCATCGATCAGATCGTTAGCAAGGACGCTGCAAGCAGCCCGACTGCGGTGAGTCACGGATTCCCCGCAAAGGCGGGGGACGGTCAGGCTCCTACGGGCGCGACACGCCAGGCGCCTCGCGCCTGGTGGTCGACGAGGACCGCGGCGTGATCGTCGGCGCGACGTTCACCAGCACCGACGTAGCGGAGTGGCTGCACGCCGCTACGATCGCCCTCGTCAATGAGATCCCCGTCGAGCGCCTCTGGGAAGCCGTCCCGCGTTCGGAGCCTCCGGTCTGGCGGGATAGACTCGTCGTAGGAAGGCAACGTGAACCGAGCGTGAGCGCTCATCTCGAAGACGCCAAGCCGCTGGATGACCTTGCCCAGGAGACGGGGCCCAGCAACAAACCCGAGTTGGGTGAACGTCACCCGTTCTTTGTGCTCAGCGTCAGCACGATGATTTACGGGCTCGTGGGCACCGCAGCGGTCCTCGTGATGTTCTTCGCCAACTTCTGGCTCGGCATGGCGCTGATGGCGCTCGCCGCCGCGGGGATCGCTCTTTACGTTCGTGTATGGGTCCGGAGGCAGTCGAGGAGCTGACTGGCGTCGCCGAAGCGCGTAGCGATCAGGCGAGAGACGAATTCACGTCGTCGGGATCACGCATCCGGGGCTGCGGCTTGGTCCTCGAGCCGATCGCGAAGGTAAGCCGCCTTGTCAGCGCGGCGCTCGTGAGCCTGACGGTCATCGGGGTCACTCGCTCGTTCGGCCGCTTCGTCCTCCTGCTTCGCGCGCCGCTCCTGAATCGCTCGCGATCGCTCGGTTTGCAGCTCGTCGGGCATGGCTCTCACGTTCGGATTTGGTACCGGCTGAGTGTACGGAAGCCTCGCAGCCCAAACGGGTAGGCTTGCTATGCGGCTGCGACGCGGTCGACACGATGACCCAGGCAACGAACGCATCGACCAAGTCGGCTGGCGCCGGGCACCATCGGCGGGCTCGGCGGTAGGCGTGATGTCGAGCGGAGCGTCCGAGGATGGTGTCGCGCGTCTGATCGTTCGATGCCTGGAGAACGAGGGTGTCTCGCATGTCTTCGGGATTCCGGGCGAGGAGAACATCCGCCTCGTCGACGCGCTGTCGGCCTCTTCGATCCGATACGTGCTCGTGCGCCACGAGCAGGCCGCGTCGTTCATGGCCGAGGTGTATGGGCGTCTGACCGGTAACGCCGGCGTCTGCTCTGCAACTCTCGGCCCCGGCGCGATCAACCTGCTGCTGGGCGTAGCCGATGCGACCACCAACTCCACGCCGGTGGTGGCGCTGTCGGCGCAGGTCGGGATGGACCGGAAATTCAAGGAGTCCCACCAGGGCGTCGACCTGGTCTCGATATTCGCGCCTGCGACCAAGTGGTCGGAGCTGATCGCGACGCCGGGCGCCGTCCCGGAGATGGTTCGCAAAGCATTCAAGCTTGCGCAGACCGAGCGGCCGGGCGCCGTCTACCTTGCCGTGCCCGAAGATGTCGAGAAGGCCCGCGCGCCAGATGGCGCCCGGCCGCTCGTCGTCAACACGCCCCGCCCGGACGAGCCGTCGGCGAGCCAGCTACAGCGTGCGGCAGACGTCCTGCGCGCCGCGCGGAACCCGATCGTGCTCGCCGGCCACGGAGCCGCCCGCGCCGGAGCGAGCGACGCGGTGCGCCGCTTCGCCGAGACGCTAGGCGTCGCGGTGGCCACCACGTTCCACGGCAAGGGCGTGTTGCCGGATGACCACGCGCAAGCTCTCGGCGCCGTCGGCTTCATGTCCCACGACTACGTGAACTTCGGCTTCGACCGGGCCGACGCGATCGTCGCCGTCGGATACGAGCTGCAGGAGTTCGACCCTGCCCGGATCAATCCGAACTGCGACAAGAAGATCATCCACGTCCATCGCTTCCCAGCCGAGGTCGACGTTCACTATGAGGTCGAGGTCGGCCTGCAGTCAGACATCGGCCGTACGCTGGACGCGCTGGCCGCTGAGGTCGGACGGCGCTTCGTGCCCGACGTCGGCAAGCAGCGGATCCGCGCGATGATCGACGGCGAGCTCGAGCGCGGTCGAAGGGACAGCCGGTTTCCGATGGCGCCCGCGCGGATTGTGGCGGACACCCGGTCGGCGCTCGGGAGGGATGACATCGTGCTCGTCGACACCGGCGCTCTGAAGATGTGGATGGCGCGGCTTTATCCGACGTACGAGCCGAACACATGCCTAATCTCGAATGGCCTCTCGACAATGGCTTGGACGCTGCCGGGCGCGATCGCGGCGAAGATCGCACGCCCCGACGCCCGCGTGCTCGTTGCGACCGGCGACGGGGCGTTCATGATGAACTCACAAGAGATCGAGACCGCACTGCGCGAGCGGGTTCCGATCGTCGTGCTGATCTGGGTCGACGACGAGTACGGACTGATCAAATGGAAGATGGAGCTCGAGCTGGGGCACAGCATCGCCACCTCGTTCGGGAACCCCGACTTTGTGGCCTACGCCGAGAGCTTCGGTGCCGATGGCTACCGCATCGAGGCGCCCGAGGAGCTGCTGCCCACGCTGCGCCAGGCACTGACCGAGGACACAGTATCGGTGATCTCCTGCCCGGTCGACTACTCGGCGAACCTGGAGCTGATCGCCGCGCTCGGCGAGCTCGACGAGTCGCTGTCGTGACTACTGCCAACGCCGTTTTGATCGCCGTACGCGGCTAGCTGTTCTTGCGGCCTATCGTCGTCTAGCTAGCTCTAGCGGCGGTCCCCCAAACGCATCTAACAGAGCATTCTGGGGCTGAGAATGCTCTACGAGATGCGATGCCTGAAGGTAGGGGCTCATCGAAGCGACGCGGTGCCGCGTGAATCGACGACGGCCCGGCGAGTGATGCTTGGACGGCCACCGCTGGCTTCGAGGCGGTCGCGGATGTGTCGGACGTAGGTGGTGATGTCGTCTTGGCGGTTTGCGTGCAGCTGCATGAGCATCAACGTCCGGTTGGTGCGCTCGCGGTTCTTCAGCCCGTAGGCGCGTGACCTGATCGCGGCGCGGATCGGGTTGGTGAAGGCGTCCAGCGGCGAGGTCGATAGAGGCATGTCTGCCGGGCGGCTGGATCGTGGGCCGCGGCGTTCGAACTGGTCTTCGACGATCAGGCCGGTGGTGTTCAGCCACTCGCTCAGCCGCGGGATGTCGGCGGCGTGGCAGCGCTCGGTGAATGGCGCCCAGAACGACGGGCCGGTGAACGCAGCCTCGGTGTCGGCCAGCAGCTCGTCGATCGCCTCGCGGTGCCCAGGTTGGTCGGTGCGGATCTTGCCCATCAGCCGCTCGAGCGCGTGGCGCAGGTGCCACTCGCACAGGTACAGCTCGGCGTCCGGGAAGCGAGCAGCAACAGCGCGGTTGAGGCCGGTGTCGTTGTCGCACACGACCCGTGTCGGCGCGCCCGGTAGGGCGCCGAGGAACGCCGTCCAATCGTGCTCGGACTTGGTCGTGAACGCCTCAAGGCGCCACAACTTCGGCCGCCCAGCGTCGTATCCCATCGCGGCGAACACCCGAAAAGCGATCGTGAAACGGCCGGTGTCCGGGTCGCGCACCCGGAATGGCAGATCGTCCAGCAGCAGCGACCCGGTGGCCGGCCAGGAGCGCGGGCGGTTGGGCTCGAAAACGACGGGCGCGAACACCTCCACCCAGTCCATCACCAGCGACCCGTGCCGCGAGAACCGCGGCACGCCGTCGCGACCCGTTCGTAGCCGCTTGGCCCGCTCCCGGGCCACCAGCGCCGCATCGCGGTAGGTCGATCCGGCGCCCACCATCACCAGCGCCTCGGCGATCCCGCGGGCTACGAACTGGTAGTGACGGGCGGCGTGCGGTCCCTCGTGAACATGGACATCGCGCTCGCACAGCTCGCAGGCGTCATGCCACGACTCCTCACGCGGCAGCGGCTCGGTGAAGCGATGTGGAGGATCCCCGTTAGCCGGCACGCACTTGTACAGCTGCCGCCGGTGCTCAGGCGGGCCGTAGCGGCCATCAAACCGCACCCGCGAGCCTGCGTGCTCCGGTCTGGGACAGACGGCCTTGGCGCTACTCCAGCTCTTGCCTTCAGACGACATCCGCGCTCAACATAGACGGCGCGCCGGACGTCAGGTGTCGCATCTAGCAGAGCATTCTGACCTTCAGAATGCCTCACGAGATGCGTTTGGGGGGTCGCTCATAGCCCGGTTCTTGGGACACCAGCTCGCCTTTCCGTCTCGCCGTGATCGGCGCGGAACGTCATCCCGTCGAGGGCGGAAGCGTACTGCGGTCCCATCCGGGACAGGATTCTTGTTATGATCCAGGATCACGCCTGTGCGCAGTGGCAGGGTGTCCCCCACCTTCAAGCCGTTGGGCTGCAGGATGTATCGC
Source organism: Solirubrobacteraceae bacterium (assembly GCA_017882465.1). Lineage (GTDB taxonomy): Bacteria > Actinomycetota > Thermoleophilia > Solirubrobacterales > Solirubrobacteraceae > Palsa-465. Next base: position 69 of record JADGPN010000155.1, on the reverse strand, counting down.
TTCTCTCCGTCGACATAGCTGACCAGGGCAATGCGCGCCGATCGATTCGGGTCGTATTCGATGGTCGCG
>JADGPN010000689.1 GCA_017882465.1 Solirubrobacteraceae bacterium | reverse complement strand
CCTCGCGACCCAGCGCAGTGTCCTCGGCACACCACACCGAGCCCATCCCTCCGCTCGCGATGTGACCCCGAACCACGTAGCGCTCCGGCAGGCCGATCCCCTCCAGCGAAGTCGCGCTCATCTGGCTCCTTGTACCCATCGGTAGCAATGTGTAGCCGTCCAAACGGGATCCGTGCGCTGCAGTCGAGCACTGTAGCGTTTGAAGCCCTGATCGGGCATGTTCACCGGACGCGTCTTCGGGGACCGCCCCGCCGAGTCAGCCGGGGATCACGTGTCGACAGCCGGCCGGGAGCAGGCTCGCCGTTCACGATTCTGGTCCCACGAGCTGGCGCGCCGCAACGGGGAGGAACCGGGCCAGGGCAGCTGCGCTGACCGTCCCGCACGGGAACGCGATCACCATCCGCCAGCTCGCTCGGCGATCAGCCCAACGACCATGTTTGTCGGTGTTCGAAGGTGTGCCTGAGCTCGTGAGCGCGTAGGCGGCAGGTCGGCGCTTCCAGACCTGCGTCACGAGGATGTGATCGGCTCGCGTGGCACGCACGCGCCCACAAACCCGGCATTCCGTCACCTTTGGTGGCGGATCTCCCCTGCTTCGCACCGAACCCGGGACTTTCGCCGCGCCACGAGGCCACCGCCTGCCCATCGCCAATTCTGGTGGCCGTGACAACTGGGCTGCGCGGCGCATCGTCTTGACGATGGACGCGCTGCGTGTCGACTGGCACGTTCACACGCGTCGCAAGCGAGCGCCAGCGCAGACCGGTCTCAGCGATCCCAGCTGGGCGAATGCGGGCGTCTGTATGACCTCCGGTCGGCTCCTTGGTCCGAGACGCTCCGCCGGCCTCAAGTTCGAGAGCGTGCGTGATCACCACTCCGGCTCCGAGCGGGGTTTGAAGCTTGGGGTAGCCCGGGGGCTCTTGCTCAATCGGGTGGGCGCGGGCAGCTCAGAGAAACTACCGCTGGATCATGAGCGCGTCGCGGCGCAACGCAGTGCGCGTGAGCCCGCGTGAGACGGTCAGGCGAGTTAGCGTGACTGGGGTCGGGGAGACCAGCCGCGTGAGCGTGAATTGAGCTGCCCGGCGGCGCCAGACTTGGTGAAAGCCCGGGACTGCGGCGAAGCTCTGTCGTTGTGCGGGCGGAGGCCGCAAACTACCCCGATCGATTAGATAGCAGGCCGCTCCCCACCAACACATGGGAACCCAGGGGACGGTGAACGAGATGATGTCGAGTTCGGTCACGCCAGTCGCGCGGTTGTGGCGCCAGAAGTTCAGTCCCGGTAGGTACAAGGAGAGTGGCAGAAGCTCGCCGTACCGCTCGATGAGAATGGCTCGCGCGCCCACACCGGGCGCTGCCCTCGTGCCGAGCACGCGCGCGACCACGCGCCAATCGGGACGCTGGAAGTTGCGATCAGCCGCGACGCCGACCGCTGCCACGATCCCGGTCGCGCACAGCGCAGCCGCGGCGAGGATCCCGAGCACTCCGGCGCGGCGCGCTCCGAGCCCGGCGGCGACCACCAGCGCGGCCGGGAGCCAAAGCGCGATCATGTTGCGAGTGATCACGTTGTCGATGCCGCCCGCGATCATCAGTAAGCCAAGCGCGAACCCGCCGACGGCGAGCCCGCCCGCCACGAACGCGCCACGCTGCTCGATCGCGTCTGAGCTGACCATCAGCAGAAGCAAACCGACGATGGTGATCGCTGCCGCGATCCCCTCGATGAGGCCCTGAGCGGGGGCCTGGAAACCGATCAGAAACTGGCGGATGAACTGGTCGAGCCGCAGGCCCAGCGGGAGCAGGCCAATCCAGCTTGCGTTGTCGGTCCCGTTCTGGCTGATCGCGAGCGGCAGGAGCGCCAAGCCGCACAGCCCGACGACGCCGACGCCGACCTGCACCGACCGCCGGCGGCCGTGCGCCGCCAGTAGCCAAACCGCTTGCGGCGCGATCGCCAGCAACGCGTAGTAGTGGGTTGCGAGCGCCAGACCCGAGGCGACTACCCAGGCGATAAGCATGCGCGTCGTCGGCCGCGCGCGTGCGTAGGCGAACGCCAGCAGCGAGACCGCGGTGAGCAGCACGAGCAGCGAGTAGGAGCGCGCCTCCTGCGAATACCAGATCATAAGCGGGCTGCACGCGGTCAATGCGGCCGCGATCAGCCCGGCCCGATTGGAGATCAGCTTCCGCGCCGCGGCGTAGGCGACCGGCACGGTCGCGACGCCAGCGATCGCCGACAGCGAGCGCAGCCCCGCCTCGCCATAGCCGAACACACGCCCCAACACCCACGCGACGCAGTAATACAGCGGGGGAGTGGACTCCGTCTTTGGGATCAGCGCGAGCATCTTGCCGGGCGAGAGATGCACGAGCATTGCCGTGTACCCCTCGTCAACCCAGAATCCCTGACGCCCAATCCAGGCGAAACGCAGAACGGCCGCTAGCACGGTCAAAGCGACGACCGCAAACGATGCCGGGCTGGCCAGCACCCGAGCGCGCCAAGCCTCGACGCGCACCGCAGGACGCACGCCAGAGGTAACCGTATCCTCGCTCACGCGGCGGATCTTATGCTGGATCCGAAGCCAGCCTCGCGCTGCACGCACACGAAGCCGGCGTCTCAAAGTGGGTGATCCGTCTAACTAATTGCGCATAGGCTCTTTGTCGTGGCATCCGTGGGAGGTGTGCATTTCGAGACGGAGGAGCCGGGCGTTGTCGGAGGCGCCTTCTTCTTGACCACG
>JADGPN010000688.1 GCA_017882465.1 Solirubrobacteraceae bacterium | reverse complement strand
CTACTGGGGCTACAACTCGATCGGGTACCTCGCTCCGCACAACGAGTACTCATCGTCCGGGCAGGAGGGTCAGCAGGTCCAGGAGTTCAAGTGGATGGTGAAGGCGCTGCACGCGGCGGGCATCGAGGTGATCCTCGACGTCGTCTACAACCACACCGCGGAGGGCAACCACCTGGGTCCGGTCCTCTCGTTCAAGGGCATCGACAACGCGGCGTACTACCGGCTCGTGGAGGGCGACGAGCGCTACTACTACGACACGACGGGCACCGGCAACAGCCTGAACATGCGCCACCCGCATGTGCTGCAGCTGATCATGGACTCGCTGCGCTACTGGGTGACTGAGATGCACGTGGACGGCTTTCGCTTCGATCTGGCGTCGACGCTGGCCCGCCAGTTTCACGAGGTTGACCGGCTGTCGGCGTTCTTCGATCTCATTCAGCAAGACCCGGTCGTGTCGCGGGTCAAGCTGATCGCCGAGCCCTGGGATCTGGGCGAGGGCGGCTACCAGGTCGGCAACTTCCCGCCGCTGTGGTCGGAGTGGAACGGCAAGTATCGCGACACCATGCGGGACTTCGGGCGCGGCGAACCGCAGACGCTGGGTGAGTTCGCTTCGCGCTTGACCGGCAGCTCGGACCTCTACGAGGACGGCAGCAAGCGACCGTCGGCGAGCGTCAATTTCGTCACCGCCCACGACGGCTTCACGCTCAACGACCTGGTCTGCTACAACGACAAGCACAACGAGGCCAACGGCGAGGGCGGGGTCGACGGCGAGAACGACAACCGGTCATGGAACTCCGGTGTCGAGGGACCGACCGACGACGCCGAAGTCCTCGAAATCCGCGGACGGCAGCGGCGATACTTCCTCGCGACGCTCCTGCTTTCCCAAGGCATCCCGATGCTGCTCGGCGGCGACGAGATCGGTCGAACGCAAGGCGGCAACAACAACGCCTACTGTCAGGACAACGAGATCTCGTGGCTTGACTGGGAGCACGAAGACGGCGCCCTGCTCGCGTTCGCTCAGAGGCTGATCGCGTTCCGGCGTGCGCATCGAGTCTTCCGACGCCGCCATTTCTTTTACGGCGAGTCGCTGGGCGCGAACGCTCCCGATATCGCTTGGTTTCACCCCGATGGCTCCGAGATGACGGCGGAGGACTGGTCAGCCGGTTTCGGCAGGTCGCTCGGCGTATTCCTCAACGGCGAGGGGATCCGAAGCCCCGACGCACGCGGCGAGCGCATCGTGGACGCCTCCTTTCTCGTGCTCTTCAACGCGCATCACGAGCCGCTGACGTTCACCATGCCCGAGAAGGCGTGGGGCACGCGCTGGCTGCGCACCATCGACACCGCCGACGCCGTCAACGAGGGCGAGGGCGTCGACGCCGGCAAGGCCACGACCCTGGACGCGCGCAGCGTGGCGGTCTTCCGCCGGCCGGGCTGACATGGAACTGCGGATCCAACGGCAAGACAGCGGCGCCGTCGCGGTCCTCGCGGTCTACGGCGAGCTGGACTTAGACGGCGGTCCGCAGCGCCGGCAAGACTCGCGGCTCATGACGCGACCGTGCGTGTGGTCGCTCGTAGCCGCGGGCGACGAGCTGGGCGACCTGCGCGCGGCGTTCAGCGCGGCTGGCGCCCGCGAGCTCCAGCGGTAGGGAGACGTTTCCCGAGACGGTGCGCGAGCTGAGCAAGCTCGCAGACTGGAAGATCGTGCCGATGCGCCGCCGCGCCGCCTGTAGTTGTCGTTCCGCCAGTGCGGTCAGATCCTGGCCGGCGACCGTGACCGTGCCGGACGTTGGTCGCTCCAGCAGGTTCACGCACCGTGCGAGCGTGGTCTTCCCTGAGCCGCTTGGGCCGATCACCCCCGCGATCTTCCCCGAGTCGACCCGCAGCGAGACATGGTCGAGCACCACGACCTCGTGCCGCCCGATGCGAAATGCCTTGGTGATGTCGCCGATGTCGATCACGGAATGCAGATACCGTGCCGCGCTGTGCGCGCCCAACGGTGGCACCGTGAAAGCCACCCAGCCCCCGCTCGCCGTCACCTACGAGCAGCATGTGGTCACCGCTCCGGCCGGAGCGTTTCAGCCACTGTCGCGCGCCGACCGCGCATCTTTGGCCGCCGCGCTCGCGTCGTACCTGCATGCCCACCCCGGCGCCGCTCCAGCGTGGCAGGCCTTGGAAAACATCCTCGGCTCTTCGCTGACCGAACCCGGGTAGTCGCGTTGCTCTTCCCGACCCTATCGCGAGGGGGGGCCTCAACGGGGCTCACAACGCAATCGCCGGTGCTCGCACGTTGCGACCGGTCCTCCCGCCGAAGCTCCTATGCGGAGCCGGTCCTTAATGGCGCCGTGCGCTATACCGGGCGCGAAAAGGAGGAGCCTCCAGCCGGTTCCATATCTGCGCTCGATAATAGATATTATGTACTTTTATCCTGCAAACTGGCAGGTTTACGGAGCTGCTAGCGGGCGGCGGATGAGGGCGGCGCCGCTCCTGCCACGGTATCTTCACGCGCAGGTCGCCGCCTCGGCCGACCGTGAGCTCAGGCGCGGCGTGGACGCGGGCCAATAGAATCATGTGATGGAGGGCTCCAGCGAGGTACGGAGCTGGCTTCGTTGCTACCGCTGCTGGTCCCAGAACCTCGAACTGCAGGTGCACTACGAGGGGATACACCGGATCGACGCGGACACCGGCGAGCGCGGCGAGGTCGTCGACGAGATGCAAGAGGCCG
>JADGPN010000687.1 GCA_017882465.1 Solirubrobacteraceae bacterium | reverse complement strand
CCTCGCCGAGCAGATCCCGCAGCGCGGGCGCGAAATCTCCGGTCGAGAGCCCGTGCAGGTACAGGATCGGCAACACCTCGGTCACCTTCGGCGAACGCCTGGCATACGCCGGTAGGATCCGCGAGCTGAACCGCTTGCGCTCCCCGCTCTCCTCGTCAATGCGCTTGTCGTTCACCCTCGGCGCCCGGATCGCCAACGTCCCCGACCCGACCGTCAGCTTGCGCTCCCGCGCCTTCCCGTTACGGACGACCAGCCGCTTGCCGTCCTCGTCACGCTCCTCGGCGAACGAGCGAACATACTCGTCGACCTCCGCCTCCAGCGCCGCCGCGATCATCCGCAACGCACCCTCCCGCGCGAGATCATCCAGCGAGATCCTGCCCTCGCTCTCCTCCCCGACGCAGAGCCTGCGAACATCCTGCATGACGAACTGTATGCAATAGGTCGGTTCGAGTTCGATCGCTCCTTTCGTGTTCCGCCGGGGAGGAAACGGCCGTGAGGGGTGGTAACAGAAGGTCGTATGGCCGAGCGCCGGGCGAGAGGCGAGGAGTTCGCGAGTCGGGTCAACCGGGCCGCCGAGTTGCTGGCGGGAGGCGCTCGGCCGGCTGCTGCGAGACGGGCGATCGAGCAGGAGTTCTTGCTCTCGGCGCGGCAGGCGCTTCGGTATGTGCGGGCTGCTCAGGAGTCGCCCGATGGGGTGGCCGTTCCGGAGGTGACTGCGACGTTCACGGTCCGGCTGCCGGTCTCGGTGATCGCCGCGGCTCGCGTGGGTGCGGTGCGGCGGGGCGAGGGGCTCGGGGCGCTGACGGCGGCAGCGCTTCGCGGTCATCTGGCGCGCGAAGGTCGGTCCCCAGGTGGCTCTGCGGGTTGAGATCCGGTATGTCGGCGACAGGCTCGCCGACCCGCGGCTGGCGCAGGCCTACGGTTACTGCGTTCCGGAGTGTCGTCGTGTCGCGCCCACAGCAAGTGAGGAGGTAGATGGTGATCGACGGTTCGAAGTTCGGTCAGGCCAGGATCTGCGCGATCTACGCTCGCGTCTCGACCGACCATCAACGCGCCCAGGGGACGATTCAGAGCCAGGTCGACGAGCTGCGTGACCTCGCGGCCGTCCGCGAGCTGGTTGTCGGCTTAGAGTTGGTGTTCTGCGACGAGGGGATCTCCGGGGCGACGCTCGTGCGCCCGGCGCTTGAGCGGTTGCGTGATGGTGCCGCGGAGGGGTCGTTTGAGGTTCTGCTGTGCCACTCGCCTGATCGCCTCGCGCGTCGTTACGCCTATCAGGTGCTGTTGCTCGACGAGTTTGCTCGCGCTGGCGTTGAGGTCATCTTCGCTTTCGAGGACGAGCGCGCTGAGACGCCCGAGGGCGAGCTGTTGCGTCAGATGCAGGGAATGATCGCCGAGTATGAGCGGGCCCAGATCGCCGAGCGTACGCGGCGTGGGCGGCTTCACCGCGCCCGGTCGGGGTCGCCGGCGGTTCTCGGCCGCGCCCCATACGGCTACCGGTACGTGCGCCGCTGCGAGCATGCCGACGCGTACTTTCAGATCGACGAGCTGAAGGCGGGCGTGGTGCGCGAGATCTTCCGCCGCTACGCCCATGAGGGTCAGACGCTGGCAGCGATCGCTGACTGGCTGAACACGACCGGAACGCCGACCACGACGCCAGGGAAGGCCTGGCATCCCTCGACGGTCCGCGGGATGCTGGTCAACCCGGCCTACCGCGGGGAGGCAGCGTTCGGCAAGACCCGCGTGACTGGCGCGCGCGGCAAAGCCACACGCCAGGCGCGCCAGCGCGGAGCGCGCCAGTCGCTCGCGCCACAGCGCAAGAGCGCGCCCGAGGACTCTTGGACGACGATCAAGGTGCCGCCGATCATCGACGCCGATACGTTCGCGCTCGCCCGCTCACGTCTTGAGCAGGGCGTCCGGTTCGCGTCGCGCAACGCGAAGAAGCCCAGCCTGCTCCGCGGCCTGCTCGTCTGCCGCGAGTGCGGCTACGCGTGGCATCGCGTCGAGAAGGGCAAGCCCGAGTCCAAGCGGGTCTTCTATCAGTGCGGCAGCCGGTGCCTGCGGACCGCCGAGCGCCGCTGCCAGAGCAGACCAGTCCGCGCCGAGGAGCTCGAGCAGCTCGTCTGGGCCGAGATCAGCCGCCTACTCTGCGAACCGGACCTCGTCCGCAACGAGATCGACCGCAGGTTACGAAGCATGCGCGAGACCGACCCCGCCGCCCGCCGCGGCGAGACTCTCGCGGCTGAACTGACCCGGGCCGAGCGAGCGATCTGCAGGCTCGTCGACGCCTACCAGGACGAGCAACTCACACTCGACGAGCTCCGCGCTCGAATGCCCGAGCTACGTCGCCGCGAGTCGGCGCTGCGCGGCGAGAAAGACGCGATCGAAGCCGAGATCGACGACGCCACCAACTACCTCAAGCTCGCCGACACCATCACCAGCTTCACTACCCGCCTGACCCACGGCCTGGACGACATGGACACCAACGAGCAAGCGCGAGTCCTCCAGCTCCTCGTCAGGGACATCCTCATCGGAGGCGACGACGAGACCGTGACCATCCGCCACTCGATCCCGCTCCCGTCAAGCGGCGAGAACCCCGGATCGCCATTGCATACAGTTCGTCATGGCGTGCCTTCCTGCCGGCCATCACCGGCATCGGTCTTCAATCAACCGGGAAGGTACGCCGCCTTCTTCTTCACCCGTATCCACAACTTCTGGGTATAGCTC
>JADGPN010000686.1 GCA_017882465.1 Solirubrobacteraceae bacterium | reverse complement strand
CCCTGCGCTACGTCGTAGTCCTGCTCGGAGAACTCGCCGCGGTAGGTGCCGGCGACATAAGCAGTGGAGACGTAGGTGAAGCGCTCCAGGCCGCCGCGCTGCTGGGCGCGCTCGGCGAAGGCGAGCATGTTCTGGGTGCCGCGGACGTTGATTCCGCGCGATTCGGCGAGCCCGAGCTCGAACGACACTGAGGCGGCCGCGTGCAGCACTCGGTCGACCTGCTCGGCCAGCTCGTCCAGGCGTCCGGGGTCCAGGCCGAGGCCGGGGAGTTCGATGTCGGCCGCCACCGCGGTCACGCGGCCGGGATGGGCGTCGGGGTCGCCGAACGCGGTGGCCAGCACCGCGCGCAGGCGCTGGTCGGCGTCGGCGTCGTTCTGCGCGCGGATCAGCGCGAACACGTGCCGCCGGCTGCGCTGCAAAAAGCGCGCCATGACCTCCATGCCCACGAAACCCGTCACGCCGGTGATCAGGATCGGCTCGTACTCCGACCGCGGATTGGACCCCACAGGGACGCTCATCTAGAGCAACCCTACGCCTCCCGGCCGGCCGGCGGCATCCCGCTCCAGACTCAAATGCGGTCTCAAGTGGCCCGGCTGGACCAACGAATTGCCAAGCCGCCGTCATCGCGCCAAGCGTCCGCCAGCGGGAAGCCGAGGGACGCCCGCGGCTGGCGGCATGCGGCGCTGCGTGTGGCGTACGCGGCGGCGGACGGCGACGTACCACTGTCCGAAGAACACTGGGGTCGGATCGCTCGCATCCACCAAACCGTCGGACCCTGGCCGGCGGAGGCCGGCGCGCAAAGCTCTCGGGAGAGACATGGCGCAAAACGCCGAGTCGCTCACTTAACGGGGAATGGGACGAGATCAACGACAATCCTCCGCCCGTCGGCTCGTCCTGCTCGCGCTGCTTGCGCCCCTGGCCGGGATCGGGTTTGTGGTGTGGGTCGGTCCGCAGCTTGCGGGCTGGGTGAACACGGGCCGGTGGACGCCGTTGGGGTTCTGGCAGGCACAAGCGCGCCGATCCGCGCCGTGGCAGGCTCGCGCCCGGACGGCCACGTACCCGCCGGCGCTGCGCCGCTCGCTGCCGCCCGGCTGGGAGTTCTGGACCGTCCAAGCCGTGGTCGCGATCACGGCTGTGTCGGTCGCGGTGGTTGCGGTGAGAGAGATCGATGTGCGCGCGAGCCGGCCGGTCGCCGGCCGGCTCGGTTTCGACGATCCAGATCGGCGCGTCGGCGCATTGCATCGGGATGCCACCCTGCGTGTCGTCGAGTCGCGCGTGCAGCACCCGTACACGCTCGCCGGCGATCGTAGTCAGCGCGCCGTGATTCTCGGGCCGGATCGCCGCGACACGCCAGGCCAGGACTTGTCGGCGGACCTCGTCGGCGGTGTGCGACCAGTCGATCTCCGCGTAGGAGGCCTCGAAGAACCCGGCGTAGCTCGCGCCACCGACGGGCTGCGGGTCCCCTGCGTCGCCGGCCTCGACACGGGTGAGCGCCTCGGGCAGCAGCCGGCCAACGAGGTCGATCATTGCTCCGAATAGCTCCTCGGGCCGCTCGATAGCCGCGAGCGGCATCGTGCCCTGAGCGAGGATCGCGCCGGTGTCGAAGTCGGCGTCCATGCGGTGGACCGTGTAGCCAAGTTCGGGATCGCCGTTGCGCACGGCCCACGCCATCGGGTTCGGGCCGCGGTAGCGGGGCAGGAGCGCCGGGTGCGTGTTGATGATGCCGAATCGCGGTACCTCGAGCGCGTCGACCGGGATCCGGAGGGGGAAGGCGGCGCTGATCGCCACGTCGGCGTCGAGCACGGCGAGCAGCGGCGCGATCCGCGAGGGGTTGCCGGCGACCAAGACATCGAGACCGGTCGCGGCCCGCAGCGCGATCGCACCGAGCGACTCAGCGCCGTAGCGGTCGCCCTCTAGCGGAGGCGTTACGACACCGACCACCTCGTGACCGAGGGCGCGGAGCATGGCGCCGATGCCGGCGACCGCCATGTCAACACGAGAGATCAGCGCGACCCGCACGGCCTGTAAGTATGCGATGGCGACGCGTCCCAAACGAGTATGCGCAGCAGATAGGCCTTGAGTGGCTGCTACTGCCGACCCCGCGCGAGCCGTTGTCGGTCTCCGCCGCGTCATCCCTTCGACGCGCGATCGGGCTTTCGGTCGGCGCGCCCAACCCCGCGAAGACGGGCGATCTGATCCCGGGACGATGCCGCGGGCGCCTCTGGAGACCTCGTTTCGTTATACCGCGGTGCTCACGGCCGTCCGAACCGGCCCCCACCCGCAAAACGCGAAACCGCGCATCTCTCGCGCGATCGCATTCGCCCCTTGGCCTCGTCGGAGCGCGCCACCGCGTTGGCGACATTCCGATCGCGGGAGACGAATCTTCGGACCTGGCCAGCGGGACCTTGGCGGGGAGCGGTCGAAGCGACTCTGCATAGGCGGCCGAGCGTTCTTGCACGGCACGGTGCCGGCCCTGCGTTCGGCGACGAGCGGGTCCGCAGGGTCAGAGCTGCGCGGTCCTGGTGAGCTCGCGGCAAGCAGGGCAGTTCGCGGGGAGCGGAACCGTTGGAGGTTCTCAGCCAGCTCAGGCGGCAAGCCGTCGGCGTGCCTTCTGCACTGACGGCAGTGCACCCTTCGCCCGCGCGAGTGGGCGTGCGCGCAGATCGACGCTCGCTGGCTTGGCTGCGATCGTGATTTCCTCGCCCGTGGCCGGGTTGCGTCCCTTG
>JADGPN010000685.1 GCA_017882465.1 Solirubrobacteraceae bacterium | reverse complement strand
TTGGTCGCGGTACTCAGCTCGGAGCGTGGCGAGATGATCGACATCGTTCCGGAGCATCACGGGTTCCCGAGGCGAGCGAGTCTTCTGCTTTCACGCCTGCGGCCGCTTGCTGGCCATCGGGCGACCGGCTAGCACCGCCCGGTCGCGGACTTGTGCTTCGTCGTCAATGCGACAGCGCCACGCGATCCGTCGGGAGGGCAAAAGCGATCGTGAGGACCGCAGAGGCCGCCAGCGTGAGATTGGGCGGAGGCAGGAGCGGATTCTCGGTGGAGCGTGCGAGCTGGCGGGGCGCGACGCGGGCCGTCAGACCGATCAATGCAGCGTGCTGCACCAATCCACCGCTCAAGGAATCCTACGGCCGTATTCGACCGTCGCAAGTCCGAAGTCGGAGGGCGGTGGACACGACCGGTGAGGGCCCAGCCCTCGCGCTCATAGAATCCCCGCGCCCGACCGGCACCCTCGGGCGTCCACAGCCGCATGCCCGAGAAGCCTCGCTTCAACGCCTCGGTAACCGCTGCGCGCATGAGCATCGTCCCGACACCGTGACCGTGCCATGCGGGGCGCACGAACAACTCCCAGACAAAGACCGTGCCCGGCGGCGGAGGGCCAGGATCCTCGCGCGTGGACAGCGACAGGGCGACGTGGCCGATGACAGCGCCATCGCTCACGGCGACCAAGAACCAGACATCAGGGCGCGCCAGAGCGCCGGCAAACCGCTTCGGATCTCCCTCGCCGACGACGGGCGGCGTCCAATCGGCGGGGGCTCAGGCGCGCTGGGCTCGAAGCCCTCGCTGATCGTCGCCGCCACAGCGCCTGCGTCCGAAGGGGTAGCCAACCGCGTCACAATCACGGTCGCTCAGTCTCGCAGCTGGCCGGTCGTCGTCTCCACCGTGGGATCGCCAACACGAAGCGCCGGCGGCCTCTCGCCGATGAACGTCGAGGCGTGGACCAGGTCCGGCCGGCCCGCGGCCGACTGCCGCATCGCATGGAAAGGAGCAGCGCGCACGAAGTTCGTGTGCCGTTCGTTCCTCGCGCTCAGCGCGACGGTTCTCGCCTTGACGCCGCACCTGAGCGACGAGATGATCGGTGCGATGGCGGACCCTTTGGCGGACCCTTTACTTGAGCCCTTTGCATTCGAACGCGCCAATGGGGTCCAGAAGGCGTTGCGGCGGTTCGCGGCCAGGGGGCCAGGATCGTGGCTGTTCGCGCGAGTCCTGCACCGGATCGATCGGCCGGTCTATCGACTCACGCGCGGCCGCCATACATTCGCCAGTCTGCTGTCCGGAATTCCGGTGGTGATGCTGACCACGACCGGAGCCCGGAGTGGGCGCCCACGAACGGTACCCGTGCTCGGACTGCCGACCGCCGATGGCCTGGCAGTGATCGCGTCTAATTTTGGGCAACAGCGACACCCTGGCTGGTACCACAATCTCCACGCCAATCCCGAGGGCTCGGTGGCGGTTGACGGCCAGACACGTCGCTTCCGCGCTGTTGAGGTCGAAAATGACTGGCGCCGCCGGATCTGGGAGGAAGGATTACGCGTCTACCCTGGCTGGTCACAGTACGAGCGTCGCGCGTCCAACCGTCGAATCGCGGTCTTTATCCTGGACCCGGTCTAAGAGCCGCGAGGCAGGCACGCGAGCGCGTGTTGCCGAACGTCGCGGCGCTCGCCGAGACTGCTGGTTCGGACGACGAGGAGCAGCTGACGGATGTCGCCGTCCGACTGGGCGGAAGGGGGGCCGGTAGGGTCAGCTCTGAGCCTCTGGCTCAGGCCAGCGACGGCCGGCGACCTCAAGCTCGTGGACCTTCAGCGATCGGATCTCGATTTCTCCTACTCGAAGTCTGCGGATCACCGCGTCGGCGATCGCGATCCGTGCGATCGCGATCGCGCCGAGGGCCAACGCAGCAATCGCGATGGGCGCCATCGCCGAGGGGCCGAAGACTCGGGCACCAGCCGCGACAATGGCGGTGAAGGATGCCCCTTTGACTTCGGCGCCGCTCGAGCGGCGGCAGACGGTGATGTTGCGGGCCATGTGACAGCTCCTGGGATCGTTGGGCTTCGTTGCGGACATCGTCGTCGATCGGGCGCAACTTTGTCCTCCCTTCGTCGCGGGGCCCCGCCGCAGCCATCCCAGAGTCGCATTGCACGCCCGTCAGGACGGACGACATCGTGCAGCTGCTCCTCGTCGTCCAGAGCAGCAGCGGCGGCCAACCGGTGGGAGTTGTACGAACGGGCAGCGAGTGGTCCGCCACAGCACGCATATCGCGCGCCTTCAATGGGAGCTGATGCGCGAGGAGGAGGCGCTCACAGCCCTCGCTGAAGGATTGCATCGAATGCCTGTGCATGGGCGTCGACCTGGGTCGTGATGCTCGAGTCATCAACACTCGAGAGCAGGTCGCGCGCCGAGTACGTTCGATCATCGAAGCCGAGCGCGACGCCATGCGAGCGAATGAGGTTCGCGCACACGTAGCCGTAGGCGACCAAGCGCAGCCAGAAGATCGGGTTTCCCAGGAGGCTAGGCTGGAGTTGCACCTCTCGAAAATCGCGGCGAGAGCCGTCGATCGGCTCTCGGGTCCGGATGCGCGCTGCGAAACTCGGCAAACGACATCACGGTACCTGCGCCGTGCTCGTGTGGGCCGGAGACAAGTGCAGCGCTTGCCAAACGCAGGTTCTGTCGGAAGAGATGCTGAGTCTCGGTTTGCCCAGTTGACTCGTGGATGTCACTCG
>JADGPN010000684.1 GCA_017882465.1 Solirubrobacteraceae bacterium | reverse complement strand
GTGGTCGGGGACCAGATAGTGGATGGGGTCGTACACAAGCAGATCCGGCTCCAAGGGCCCTGGATCATCCACTTCACGATGCCGTAGGCGCTGCTCCGAGCCGCGCGTCCGTCGCCCAGTCGGCGGCGCCGCCGTAGTAGCGGTCCAGGACCTGCACGAAAACGGACTCGTCCGGCGCGGCCCGGTGAAACAGCGTCATGCACGAGCGAAGCTTCAACGCGTCGATCGGTCCGAAGATCTCGTCCGCGGTGCGGTCCTTTGTCTCCAGCACGGTTCTTGCGCACTCGCGCAGGCGAACGCCGAGGACCGGGTGCGCGAGATACTCGCGGGCTTCATCCAGCGACGAAATGGCGAACCGCTGGGACATGAAGCTGTACCCGAGGCCGGCGACCTGAGGGAAGATGAACCACATCCAGTGGCCGGTCTTGCGCCCGCGCCGGAGCTCATCGAGCACGTCGTCGTAGACGTCCTGCTGCTCCTCGAGGAACCGTTCGAGATCGTATGACATGGGCGAATTGTGCGCGCGTCCGCCCGTCAGAGCCAGCGTGCGAGCAGCACCGCGAGCGAGACGGCGAATACCGCTAGCCACAAGATCGCGAGCGCTCCTTCGGCTGCCCCGATCAGGGCGCCCGCGTCGATAGATTCCTTCGAGCCGTCCGAGTAGACGATCTCGCCGCTGATGCTCACCGCGCGGCGGCGGATCGAGCGCGCGCGAGTGGAGAGTCGTCGCTGCGCCAGGCTCAGGAGCGCGGCCGCGATAGCTGCAAGAACGGTCGGAACCGGGTGAGCGCCTGCTGCGTACGCAGTCACCACGACCGGGAACGCGCCCCATCCGAGCGCGAAACCGACGTCCGAGTGGACGAAGCGCACTTCGAGCCCGTAGAGGACGACGGTCGACGCGCCCAAGGCCACCAGCAGGAGGAACAGCGGACCGAACATCGTCACCCCGACGATGCCGATCGCGACCGCGGCCAGGAGCGCCGCGGTGCCGAGGACCGCGAGCACCGGCGACGGGATGCGCGTGCGGAGCGGCCGCCCGTGAAGCTCGTCGAAGGCGTGGGCACCGATCCCGACGGCGAGCCCGAACGCGACGAGCGCACCGGCAACGATCTTCGGGTCGGGCGCGGGCGCCAGCGCCGCGCCCAGCAGCACGTATGAGAGATGCCATACGGTGTACGGCGGGTGGAGGAGCGTCCAGTAATCGCGCCAGCCGCCGCCGCGGGCCGCGTAGAAGGCCGGCGCCATCGCGGCCGGGGTAGGGGAGCGGGCCGGCTCGAGGCCGGACGCAACGGGCAACGCCGGCTTCGTGGCGCTCATGACGACGCCGCCCCCAACGCTCATCCGACGGGTTTGCACGTCGCCTAGACCGGCGTCGCGCCAGTCCTGCGCGATGGCTGGGAGCGGATGCGCGGCGTAGAAGCGCTCGATGCTCGGACCGAGAAACGCGCCTACCGCGGACCACTTCGCCGAGAAGACGCGCCCGCCCAGCCGAAGCCCGACGCGCGTATAGAGCCACCACAGCGGGCGCCAGACGCCACCCGGCAGGCCGAACTCGACCATCGCAACCCGACCGCCCGGCTTCACGACCCGAGCCAGCTCCCGCATCGTGGCGGCGGGATCGTCGACGTAGCGCAGGAGATACGTGAAGCTCAGGTGATCGAATGCCGCGTCGGGAAACGGCAGATTCTCCGCGCGCCCTTCGACGATGGCCTCGTAAACGCCGTCCCGAGTTCGAGCCAGTGCCAGCATGTCAGCGCTCTGATCTACGCCGACCACCGTGCAGCCGTATCGGTCGTGGAGCGCCTGGGCGACCATTCCGGTCCCGGTCGCGACATCGAGAACGCGGTCCGTGGGGCGCGCCTCGATCGCGTCGACGAGCGCACGCCTCCATCGCGGATCCTGCCCGAGCGACAGCAGGGTGGCGACACGGTCGTACGACGCCCCGATACCGGTGAAGATTCGTTTGGCATCGTCCGCGTTCATCGCGTAACGATGGCAGATCGTCGCGCGGCGTTTCGGGCGCGGAAACCGGCCCGCCGCCCTGTAGTCCAGAAGACCCGCTACTCGGCCGGCCGATCGGTACCCGGCAGCGTGCGTTGCCACCAATTCAGCAGGAGAAGGCGAGCGGAGGCCAGCGTCTGACGGCGGGTGCGCCGGCGACGGATCGGGAGCGGTGCCGTCGAGCGAGCGACCATGCCAGCCACGGCCGAGGTGTCCGCTGTGGCGACGGACGTAGCGACCAGGTCGTCGATCTCATCCCAGCTTCGTGGCTTGCTCTCGGCGCTGCGCCACTGCTTCTCCATATCGGCCGAAGGAGCGAGGCTTCCGTCAAAGAGCGCCTCGAACTGGGCTCCATCGATCCGTTCGTGCTCGTAGAGGTACGCGGCGACACGGGTCAGCCGCTTGATCTGGGCAAGGAGCGACTCGCGCGCCTGCGTGTACGCCTGGTCGAGGATCGCGTTGATCGCCCGGTCCATCGCCGCGCGAACACCGGCCGAAAGCGTGGTTTCGTCGCCGACCACTCGCAGGCTCAGCGTCCCTCGTCCGGAGGCGCCCAAAGCCCCGTTGTCGGGGTCGTGGCCCATGCCCCACTTGGTGACCATGCTCGTAGCAATCTCGCCCGCCTTCTCGAGGTCGTTCGCGGCACCGCCGGTAACGTCTTCGAAGAGGATGGCTTCGGCCGCTCGACCGCCCATAAGAGCGACCAACCTTGCGCGCAGATCCGATT
>JADGPN010000683.1 GCA_017882465.1 Solirubrobacteraceae bacterium | reverse complement strand
CGACCACGGTCACCGCGAAACTTCGCAGCCAGTCGGCGAGCGTAATCAGCCCGGCGGTGGTGGTCGAGAACTCGGCCATCTCCTGGCGCCGGCCGCCGTGATCGTCAGGGACGCGCACGCACGCTGTGATCTGCCACTTGTGGATGTCGAGCATCGCGCAGCGCTCGATCAAGCGATTCATCAAACCCTCCCAAGGGTCAGAGGAACAGGACGACCGCCCGGGAGAGCCTCCTGCTGTGGAGTCTGAATCACGTGCTCTAGGCAACCGTTCGGGGTGCCCGAGACTCTCGCGTCCCACTCTTGTCCGGACTCGCTGGCACCAAGCAGAGCCGACGTCGACCAAGACGGTCGACAAGATTGCAACCGTTCCAGGCGAGCCCCGCCACCGCCGCACGAACATTTTCATCCGTTCCGGGCGGGCCCGCCAGGGCGCATCACCACTCTTGTGCTTGCTATTCAGGCGTTCGTGGCTAACGGTGGAGGGCGCCCGGCAGGCTGCTGCATCGCCGGGGCGGACGAGCAGTCGTGGCCGTGTCGGTCGGCGTGGCTGGTGGCGTTCCAAACCAGCACTATGGGTCAGCCCGACGGGGCCGGCCGAGACTGCTGCAAGTAGCCCGAAGCAGCCGTCCGGCTCGCCGTGGTGCAGTGTGCTTCTCGTGCTCAGTTCCAGCAGCGGCGTTGCCCCAGATCGGGCGATCGTCGCGATCGCGTCGCAAGCGGCGGGGATCCGATCGTCGCGATCGCGTCGCAAGCGGCGGTGTTCTCGACCTCGCGCGTGCGGCTGGGCGCGCGTGCTCGCCTGGTGTCTGGGCCAAGGTCGTTATGGCGCGTCAGTCCGCCGTGACCGGCACCGAAGCTGCTTGTGGCGGTGTCTTTCCGGCCTCTTGGCGTAGCAGCTCGGCGCAGCGCTCGCCGATCATCACCGCCGGCGCGTGCGTGTTGCCGCGGGTCACCGTTGGCATCACCGAGCAGTCCGCGATCCGTAGGCGCTCGATTCCGTGCACCCGGAGCTCGGAATCGACGACGCCGTCCTGCGGCGACCCGATTCGGGCGCTGCACGCAGGATGGTAGGTGTGCTGGCAGGTCGTGCGCACCCAATCGGCGATCTGCTCACGTGCGCGGACATCGTTCCCGGGGGTGATCTCGGCACCGAGCACCGCCTGGGCGGGTCCAGTCGCGGCGATCTCCCGCGCGCTCTCCACGGCGTCGATCATCTCGTCCATCTCCAACTGCTCGGAGAGCATGTTGAGCGTCACCGCGGGCTTGCGCGCCGGGTCGGCGGAGCGGATCCGGACCGTGCCGCGGCTCCGCGGGGCGATGTACGACGCGCCGATCACACCGGCGGGCGCGTCCCAGGACACGAGCCCGTGCTCGAAAAAGAACCCGGCGCCGAACAGGAACTGGAAGTTCGGCGCGGGCATCGTCGGATCGGTCCGGATGTGCGCGCCACACTCGGCGAAGTTGCTCGCGAGCTTCCCGCGTCGCAGCAGCAGCCACTTGAGCGCGTACTTGGAGTCCTCTGCGTCGAACATCCCGACCTGGCCGGCGGCGAGCTCGTAAGTGACGTAGACCAGCGGATGCTCCATCAGGTGCTCGCCGACCGCCGGTAGGTCGGCGACCGGCTCAACGCCGACAGAGCGCAGGAAGTCGGCCGGACCGATGCCTGAGTGCTGGAGCAGCGCCGGCGTGTTGAACGCACCACCGGCGAGGATCACCTCGCTGGCGGCGTCGACGCGCTCGCGTTTGCCCTTCGCGTCGCTGAGCTCGACCGCCACAGCGCGGCCATCGTCGACGATCACCTTCGTGACGAGCGTGTTGGTGCGCACGGTCAGGTTCGAGCGCTTCTTCGCCGGGCGCAGGTACGCCTCGGCGGCGCTGAAGCGCATTCCCCGGCGGTGGTTGACCTGGAACTGGCCGGCTCCGTCCTGTCGTTCGCCGTTGAAGTCATCGTTGCGCGGAATCCCGAGCGACGCGGCCGCCTCGACAAGCGCGCGGCAAACCGGGTCGACGTCCTTGATCTGCGTGACGTTCAGCGGACCGCCGCGTCCGTGGTAGGCGTCGTCGAACTGCTCGTTGCTCTCCGCGCGCCTGAACAGCGGCAGCACCTCCTCATACGACCAGCCGGTCGCGCCGGATTGCGCCCAGCCGTCGTAATCGAGCCGATTGCCGCGCATGTAGATCATGGCGTTCATCGAGCTCGAGCCGCCGAGCATCTTGCCCCGCGGCGAGAAGATCCGCCGCCCGTTGAGATGAGGCTCCGGCTCGGTCCAATAGTCCCAATCGAGCTTGGTGTGGAACTGCTTGGCGAACGCCAGCGGCGCGCGTACCTCCAACCGGCGATTCGAACCCCCCGCCTCGACGAGCAGCACGCTCCGCTCCGGATCCTCGCTGAGGCGAGACGCGACCGTGCAGCCGGCCGAGCCGGCGCCGATCACAACGTAGTCATAGCCAGCGGACATATGATCGCTCCCGGGTTGAGCTTCGCAGCCGCAGAAGCCTAGAACCGCGACCGCCCACGCGCAAAGATCTGGCCCCCTTACCGGTCGCCGACAGGCACTCGCGCCAACCACATCCCTGGCGCGCGTACACATCTGGGACCGCTACACGGCGATCACACGTCTGAGATCAGCGGCGGCACCCTTAAGCCATTTCGCAGCCCACACCGCCGGCGCGATGCGCTGTCGCTTGTAGCCCGTTGCGGAGGTGCGGCCATCGTACGGTCTTCGCG
>JADGPN010000682.1 GCA_017882465.1 Solirubrobacteraceae bacterium | reverse complement strand
TGCGCGACACCCCGCGCCGGATCGCGACAAGCCGCCGGACGCAACCGGCCTGACCATCGACTGGCTTGGCATCCAGACAACGGGCGGCGGCGCGGCGAGCATTCTTCCCTTCTGGTTCGGGGGCGGGCTTAAGGCGCTTCGGGCGGCGCCGTCGCGCAGCGTGCGTGTGAGCCAGCCAGGAAGCTTTGCCGACATCAACGAGCTCTGACCGCCGTATTCGACCCAATGCCGCGTTCGCTCGGCGGCGCGATGTGGGGAGAGCTTCCCCAGCTTCCGGTCACCCGGTGCGCGTCCCATCCTCCGCGGAGGGCGGAGCGCCTGGAGCGGCGCCGGTGGCCGGCAACGAGCCCGGGTGGGAGGGCCCGATAATGACGTCATGACTCCACGGCACCCGCGACCACCAGGCCCCCTGGTCGAACTGCTCATTCGTCGGGCTCTCGGCCTCGCGAGCCTGGCCCGCGAGCATGGCAACCACCCGTTCGGCGCGCTGCTGGCCGATGCCGCAGGCGACGTCCTCCTGGAGGCCGAGAACACGGTCGTGACCGCCTCGGACTGTACGGGCCATGCCGAGCTCAACCTGGTGCGCCAGGCCTGTCTGAAGCTCGACGGCGACGCGCTGGCTGCGGCCACGCTCTATACCAGCACCGAGCCCTGCGCGATGTGCGCCGGTGCGATCTACTGGGCTGGCGTGTCGCGTGTGGTGTTCGGGCTGCGCGAAAGCGAGCTGGCGGCTCTGATCGGCACCAATCCCAGGAACCCGACCCTCACATTGCCATGCCGCGAGGTCTTCGCCCGCGGCCAGCGCCCGATCGAAGTCATCGGCCCACTCCTCGAGGATGAGGCACGGGCGGTCCACCATGGATTCTGGTCTGCCTCGGACTCGTGAGCCGTGCTTGGATGACCCGCCGAGATCGAAGCGCAGACGCGGAGGGCGAGATCGCCTCGCCCGGAGCGGCGCCGGGAGTGATGCGCCGTAAGATGCAGGCCCAAGCCTCGGGTAAGTGTCTCTCAGCAAGGTGAGCGTGACGCGTGGACGATATCGACGGCGTGCTGGAGGCGAACCTCGAACTGGAGGCCAACCTCGAAGCGGCGAGGAAGGCCGTCCAGGAACACCTCTACAGCGGTGCGGCAGTCGGGACCGAAGGTGGGCCATGGATGGGAAGCGCCGACGCCGCCGTCGACGCGGCGTGGTTTGATCGCTACGACGAGTTGAAAGCCGCCGCTGACGAGGCGCTCGCTGCGGCCAACCGGGCGTGGAGCAGATGGGTCGCCCGCACGAGACACCTGTAAGGGGGCCGCGGCGGCACGCGTTGCCGCGGCGACCACCAGTCGACCGGTGGCCAGGGGCAAAGCCCGAATCAAATGGCCTCCGGCCGCGTACCGGAGGCCATTCTCGTGTTCAGGCGATGGTCGGGGCGGATCGATTCGAACGCTCGACCTCCTGAACCCAGTCGGCTCCCCTCCAGCCGCCCCGCGGCTGAACTACGCCTCGACGAGGATCACCAAGGTCTCGGCCACCACGCCGTCATAGTCCATCGCCTCGGCCCCTTGGGGCGACTGCATCAGCGCCATGAGCGCGTCCATGTCGGCCACGTCCATGGACACCGCCACTCGCGTCGGGTTCTGCGGGTCAATGAACGTCCGGATGTTGGTGACGCCCAGGGGGCCGAAGATCTCTTCGCGCTTTGGCGACGCAAGCCAATGCTTCTGATCCTTCACGTCGTGGTAGCCGATCACACTGGTCATGCTGTCCCCCAGTACGTGTCCAGGCGAGGGCGCTGGACGGTGCGCGGATCCTACGCGATGTGCCTCTTGCCTGCCAAAGCGCCACTGAGGCGTCACGGGAGGTCTCGGCCGACATTCCATCGATGGGCTTCGGCTCATTCCCTCATGGCGCAACACGCCTGCGATACTGGCCCACCGGGGCGGCGGCCGCCACTGTGAAGTCCGCGCATCCGGGACAAGGGGGTGAACCGTGTCAACCGCGGCAGAGGCGACGGCGGCGCTCTACGCCGGCTACTTCCACGAAGCCCACGCAGCGATGCGCACGGTCGTGAGCGGCCTCAGCCCGGAGCTCCTCGACTGGAAGCCTGGCGAGGAGACGAACTCAATCGCCGCACTCATCGCTCACACGCTCGACGCCGAGCGCGCCCTGACCGCGATCGTGGCGGGCGTCACGCTCCCCCGCGACCGTGAGGCCGCGTTCCGCGTCGGCGGCCTCGGCGCCGGGAGGCTCGTGGCGATGATCGACGTCGCCGACCGGGAGGTCGACGGCTTCCTCGGCGGTCTCACCCAGGACCGCCTCGACGCGCCGATCGAGCGGCCTGCGCGAACCGCGAGCGGCGCGTTCTGGTTGCTCCACGCCGCCGTGCACAGCCGGGAGCATATCGGCCAGGCGACCCTCACCCGGCAGCTCGCCGAACAGGCCACGGCACCTGGGCAGGCGACCTGAGCGATCGTGCGGTTGCGGAATCGTTCCCTGCCGACCTCGGATAGCAGTCACGCCGCAGGTATCACCCGCGGTGCCGACCGCGGTCCGGATCAACCCGCCCGCGAAGAAGGAGGAGCCGCCTCAATGATCGGCGGATCGAGGCGTCACACCCGGCTCGACAGGCGCCGCCCAGCGTAGGAAGATCCGGCGATGACGACGCCCCGCCCCGCCGTTCGGTTGGCGACCTTCGAGGATGCCGGGCCGATCGCCGACCTGCTCGCCGACGCGTTTCTCGACTACG
>JADGPN010000681.1 GCA_017882465.1 Solirubrobacteraceae bacterium | reverse complement strand
GAATCGGCGGTCGCGAAACGTCGGCCGCCCCGCCCCCGAGCAGTCCGGTTAGGCCCTGGTCGCTGGAGCTCAGTGGCCAGCTTGTTGCGGATGCTACGAGCCCGGTGGCCGCATCAGTTGCAAGCCGCGAAGAGAGGACTGATCATGGGACAACCTGTGGTGCACGGGGCGAATCGCGTACGACCTTGTCGGGGGCGAAGGCCCTCTCGTCGTGTGTATGCCGGGGATGGGCGAGCTACGAAGCTCATACCGGCATACCCGCCCAGCGCTCGTCCATGCCGGCTTCCGGGTCGCGACGATGGACCTTCGCGGCCACGGCGACAGCGACGCGACGTTTGCTGCGTATGACGATGTCGCGGCCGGCACCGACGCGCTCGCCCTGATCGAACACCTGCGCCAGCCCGCCGTCCTCATCGGCAACTCGATGAGCGCAGGTGCCGCCGTCTGGGCCGCCGCCGAAGAGTCACACCTCATCGACGGGCTCGTCCTCATCGGTCCGTTCGTCCGCAACGTCCCAATGAACCCCCTGCTCGGCCTGATCTTCCGACTGGCGATGAGCGGCCCTGGGCCAGACGGGTCTGGATCTCCTACCTACCGAAACTGTCACCAGGAAAGCGCCAAGACGACTACAACCAACACCTGGACGCCATCTCGGCGAGCCTGGCCCGGCCCGGCCGCTCCGCCGCCTTCACGGCAACCACGCGGACGAGCCACGCCCCGGCCGAAGCCCGACTCGACGATGTCCACGTGCCCACCCTGGTCATCATGGGGACCCGCGACCCCGACTTCCCGGACCCGACGGCCGAAGCCCACCACGTGGCTGACCGTCTCGGCGGAGAGGCTCTCCTCACCGACGGTGCGGGCCACCACCCAAGCCGACAACCCCGACGTGGTCAACCCCAGACTCATCTCGTTCCTCGACAACGCGACCCCACAGCAGCGCCGACCGTCACGTCCACGAGGGGAGAGCCATGCCTGAACCCCTGACGTTGATCAACGCATTCGAGGTTCCCCCAGACGAGGCCCCCCAGTTCATCGCCGCCTGGGAGACGACGCGGGACTACCTCAGCTCCCTGCCGGGCTACATCGACACATCACTACACCAAGCCATCAACCCGGACACCGGATTCCAGTTCGTCAACATCGCCCAGTGGCGCAGCACTGAGGACTTCGCCGCGGCAACTCAAAGCCAGGGCTTCCGCTCAGCGGCTGCCGGACTCGCCGGGTACCAAGCCCATCCAGGCCTCTATCGCCTCGTGCGTGACTGATGCGCCCACCCCTTGCGAAAGAGCGTCGTACCCCACGCGTCGACCGCCCAGCCCCGAGACCGATGCCGCGAGAGCAATCCTCGCCGCCAGAGTCAGACGACTGACCCCGGACGTCTCGGCAGCCGCTGTCGGCGCGTATCGTCCCACCGCCATCCACGCGTAGCGGCGAGTCGCGCACCTCGCGCCTGCATCATTCCGCCGCGTGCCGGCGCACGGGCCGCCAGGGGCTGCGCGAAGCTTCTGGGCGGGAGCCAGCCTCGGGCTCAACGGGCTGAGCGGAGGAGCTTCCAGGCCACCCAGCCGAACCAGGTGGGCAGGAGCAGTCCGTAGATGAGGTATCCCGGGCCGATCACTGGGCGAAGTGCCTCGGAGACGAGGCCGATCGCGCCGGTGAGGATGCCGAGGACTGCCAGTCGCGTCCCGTATCCGCGTTGCCGCATGAGCAGGGACAGCAGGAGGATCGCTGCCGCGGTGAGGATCCCGGCCCAGGAGACAGCGTTGGTGGCGGCGATCAGGGCGTCGGCTGCGCTGACCAGGCCTGCTCGCGTGGTCTCGCTCTCGGCCCGGTTGTACTCGTTGCTGAGAACGACCAGGCCACCGTGCAGCGACGGTGGGCTGCTCCCCAACGCCAGCGCGACCGCCTCCGAGACGATGCCCACCAGGCCACCGAGTGCAGCGATGCTCTGGTCGACGGAGCGCAACGCCACCGCGAGCGCGGCGAACACCACCAGCCCGGGGACTGCGAGCCCGACGAAGCACACCAGCTCGACCAGGTAGACGGTCTTGTGTTCGGCGATGTAGGTGAGCAGCGGGGCGCCGGTGTCTGGGGGTACCGGCGCAGCGAAGACGAGGACCAGCGGCACGAGCACCAGTACGACGTACACCACCCCCGAGACACCCCCGGCGAGGTAGAGGCGCCGCCAGGCCAGGTCTGGGCTCACCGTTTGGCTCTGCTGCGGTGTCATGCCGGACAGTCTCCCAGGCAGCGCTTGAGCCCCCGACCAGATCTCCGTTTCCTGCCGCTCACCGATCCGCGCAGCCCAGGGGCCCGGCGAGTCGAGCCAGCCTGGGCAGTGACAGCTGCCAGTCCCACGAGAGCCTGGTTCCGCCCTCGATCGGATCACAGCGGACCGCCCCGTGGGCGACTGCGACCCGCCATGACGCTGCGGCTCGCGAGTCGTCGTGGCCGGTCGAAGGCGGTGTACTCGATGGTCATGTCGAGCGGCCGGCCACGGTTGAGAACCGTGGCCTGGAACGGCGGTCTGTGACCAAGGAATTCGCACACATGTGGCGGCCGTCTGTGACCCAAGGACTCGCACACATCTGCCGCGCTGGCTGTGTGTCTTGATTCGGTGAGGGATCCCCCGCGGGCAGACCGCGATCATGCCCGTCACATGCTCCTTTCGATTGCTTCGCGCGGTGGGCTGGGGTCAAGCGGTTGTCGCCATTTCCGGTAACCGGGGCA
>JADGPN010000680.1 GCA_017882465.1 Solirubrobacteraceae bacterium | reverse complement strand
AACCGCGCCTTCCCCCGGAAGCAGTTCGCCTGCGAAGACGATCTGCGCGTAGACAGGCGCGAGCCCGTTCGCGTAGATACGGCTCCGGCTCCACGGCCACGACGTGCTCGACGGTGCTCGGATAGTGAGCGAAGTTGCTGCCCGCGCCGGCGCCGAGCTCGATCACGCGGCCCGACAGGCCGGCGAGCAGCTCGTCGCGATGGCGGCGGATCTCCGCGGGCTCGTGGCGGCTCATCACCGACCACAGCCGTGCGAACAGTGGATGGCGGACTGCGGGCGGCGGCATCGAGATGATTCTGGCGCAGGTCTGCCACGATGCGGCGGCGTCAGCGACAGGAGGTAGCGATGAACCTGATCCAGCTCGAGCCCGTCGATCGCGTGGAGATCACGATCCTGATGGACAACGTGACCGACCCGCTGCTCGTCGACCAGGACGCCGTCGTACGGATGAACTGGCCGAAAGTGTTGCTGGGTGCTCTGCCAACAGCCCAAGCGCGGGTCAGTCCCGACACGGGCGTGCCGGACGCGCTGATCGCCGAGCCTGGGTTCTCAGCGCTCGTGCGGATCGAGCAGGCCGGGCGGACGCGAACGCTGCTATTCGACACCGGCGTGTCCCCGAACGGGATGGTCGAGAACATGCGCCGGCTCGCGATCGACCCGGCTGAGGTGGAGGTGATCGTGCTCAGCCACGGTCACTGGGACCACGTGACCGGGATCGAGGGGCTGGTGCGGGTGCTGGGGCGCGGCGGTCTGCCGGTGATGATCCATCCGGAGTTCTGGAACCGGCGGCGGATCCACTTCCCGGGACTGCTGACGGCTGAGTTCCCGGCCACCAGTCGCGGTGCCCTGCAGGAGATGGGGTTCACGATCGTCGAGGAACGCCAGCCGTCGTTCCTGCTCGACGGAGCGGTGCTGATCACCGGCGAGGTCGACCGCACGACCCCGTTCGAGACCGGGTTCCTCGGTCACGAGGCGCTGCGCGATGGGAGCTGGCAGGCGGACCCGCTGATCCTCGACGATCAGGCGCTCGTGGTCAGGCTCAGGGACCGCGGACTCGTGGTTCTCAGCGGCTGCGGTCACGCCGGCATCGTCAACACAGTCCGCTACGCGCGCAAGCTGACCGGAGAGAACGCGGTCGCGGCGATCGTCGGCGGGTTTCATCTCAGCGGCCCGATGTTCGAGCGGATCATCGAACCGACCGTCGAAGCGCTCGCCGAGCTGTCCCCGTCGCTGCTGGTGCCCGCCCACTGCACCGGGTGGAAAGCATGCCATCGGCTCGCCGCGCAGTTCCCGGACGCGTTCGTGATGAGCACGGTCGGCACCACGATCGCGCTCTGACCCGCGACCCTGCCGGTGCTCGCCCGGTCGACTCTGAGACTCGGTGGAGCGGGCGCCGGGACTGGTACGGGTCTCGCGGCCTGATCAGGCCGGCTCCGTTCGTTGCACCGGGAGTCCGGCGTTCTGCCAAGCTACCCATCCGCCGGCCACCTCGCTCGCGCCGCGTCTGCCGGTGAGCTTTGACCTGTTCGCGTGCTGGCAGAGATAGATCGTGTCGGTTCCGCGCGGCCAGACGATGTGTCGCACCAGCGACACGCGAGGCGCACCAGGCGGCCAGCCGTAGCGGCGGCGTTCAGCTCTGGTCCGCAGATCCAGCAACTGTGCTTGTCCCTGTGAGGCCAGCTCCCAAGCCCTTGCTGGGGCGATGGCGGGAACTTGGCCGGATGGGTTTTGCGATGTCACTGTGATTGGGCGCTCAGCGTAGGACGAGGACTCCCCACGTGTCGCTCAGCGATCCCGGTGTGCTCAGGCACGGCTCGCGCGCAGGAGCGCGTCGAGCGCGACCCGCTCTCCGTCTGGGGTCTGCACCGGCCGGCGCACGCGCTCGGCCCGGTCGATCTGCAGGCCGCTGCCGGCGAGGTCGCCGATGATGTCCTCGGCGGTGTAGAGCACGGCGGGGTCCTGCGGTCCGCCGTGGCCGTGGTCGAGGTTCTCGCGGTCGTGGGCGACGAGCAGCAGCGTCCCACCGTGCACGACGCCGCCGGCGGCGGCGCGCACGACCTGGCGTCGCGCCTCGGCCGGGAGCTGCAGGTAGAAGAGCAGCACGAGATCGAAACCGTGCGGCTGCGGACGGTAATCCAGCAGGTCGGCCGCGATCCACTCGGCATGCACCCGGCGCTCTGTCGCGAGCGCTCGCGCTTTGTCGAGCCCGGCGTGGGAGAAGTCCACACCGGTCAGCGCCCAGCCGCGCTGCGCCAGCCAGACCGCGTTGCGGCCCTCCCCGCAGGCCAGGTCAAGCGCCCGGCCCGGCGGCAACCCAGCTGCTTCTTCGACGAGGAAGCGGTTGGGCCGCACCGTCCAGACGAACTCGCTGTCGGCGTAGCGCAGGTCCCAGGCGCGGCTGTCCATGCCCGTACGTTCAGGCCGATGCGGCTCGTTCGACCACGGAGGCCAGTCGCCGGCGTACCTCGCTCGCCGTCTCGCTGAGCGCGTCGTTACCGACGATCGAGAGCATCTGCTCGGCGTTGACGGCGGCGATATGAGTCTGACCTGCGTGCGTGTAGATGACGACGTTGCAGGGCAAGAGGACGCCGAGCTCGGGCTCGGCCTCCAGCGCGGCGTGGGCGAGCTTCGGGTTGCACGCCCCGAGAATCAAGTATGGGTCGCGATCGACGTCGAGCTTCTGCTTCAAGGTTGCCTGCACGTCGATCTCGCACAGCACGCCGAACCCCTCGCT
>JADGPN010000154.1 GCA_017882465.1 Solirubrobacteraceae bacterium | reverse complement strand
GCTCGACTGGGTCGACCAGTTCCTGGCCGCCCCCGTGGCCGGCACGCTGGCCAGCGCCGCGGCCCTCTCCAGCGTCGGGCTCGCGCTGGCCACGCCGCTGCTGCGCCGCCGGATCGCTCGCGAGCTGCAGCTCGACGACGAATATCTCGGCGCCGCCGCCCGCGGGCTGCTCACGCCTGCCTCGTGGCGGGCCTTCGTAACCGAGCAGCGGGCGCTGGTGCGCCAGGTCCCCGAGCTCGAGCGCCGGCTCGCCGAGATCGCGGCTCCGACGACGATCGTCACCGGCTCCGCGGACCGAGTCGTGCCGCTCGCCTCGGCGCGCCGCCTGGCCGAGGAGATCCCCGGGGCCGAGCTGGTGGTGCTCGAGCGAGCCGGCCATCTGCTCCCGCAGCGACACGCCGGCCTGCTGGCTGACGTGATCGCCGGTTCACGGGATGATTTCGCGCACAAGTTGTGCGAAGCCGACGGCTGACCGAGCGGTCACGGTCGCGACGTTCACCCGTAGTCACACCCGCCTCCCGGGAACCGGCTGCGGGTAACTACGAAATCCATTAGGGGAAGGGCCGGATGGCGGAATCCCGCGCAGGCGTTAGGGTGGGAGTCCGACGTTCCAAGCGCACGCGTGTCCGTGTGCCGCACCGAGATGATCACCGAGGGAACCTGAGAACGAGTGCCGCGATGCCCGACCTTCACGTCGTCCGGCCGCTTCAGGTAGTCCTCGCCGGCGGCGGGGTGGCCGCAGTCGAAGCCGCGCTGGCGCTGCGTGACCTGGCGGGCGAACTGGTTGAGGCGACCCTGGTCGCCCCCAACGAGTATCTGGCCTACCGGCCGATGTCGGTGCGGGAGCCGTTCGGCTATGCGAGCGCCCAGCACTACCCCCTGAGCGAGATCGCCTCGGATCTCGGTATGCACCTGATCTGCGAGAAGGTGGCTCGGGTCAACACCCGGGCCCGGATCGTGCACACCCAGGAAGGCACCGAGCTGGAGTACGGAGCCCTTCTGGTCGCTCTCGGAGCCGCCACCCGCCTCCGCTATGAGCACGCGCTGACGATCGACGACGCGCACCTGGCGCAAACACTGCAGGGACTGCTCACGGATGTGGAGCAGGGCCGCGTGCGGAGGCTGGTGTTCGTGATTCCGGGACGCCTGGCGTGGCCGTTCCCGGCCTACGAGCTGGCGCTGATGATGCAGACGCGGGCCGAGAAGGCCGGAGCGGAGCTCAGCACGGCAATCATCTCACCGGAGAAGCGGCCGCTGGGGCTATTCGGCCTCGAGGTCAGCCGCAAGATCTCGCGGCTGCTCGCCGAGCGCCAGATCGAGTTCATCTCGGCCGCTGGCTGCGAGGTGCCCGACCCTAAACGAGTCGTGCTGATGCCTTCTCATCGGCAGCTCGAGGCCGACCGGGTCGTATCGCTGCCGACGCTGCACGGCCACGCCCTGACCGGGGTCCCGAAGACCCCGCGGGGGTTCATCCCGATTGATCCGCATTGCCAGGTCCGGGGCGTCGAGCGCATCTACGCCGCCGGCGACGGCACCGACTTCGAGCTCAAGCACGGGGGCATCGCCTCACAGCAGGCCGACGCGGCGGCCGAGGCGATCGCGGCGCTGGCCGGAGCACCGATCCGGCCCGCGCCCTTCCGGCCCGTGGTGCGCGGCGTGCTGCTCACCGGTCGCAAGCCGCTCTTCCTGAGCGCGTGCTACAGCGGCGGACACGGCTTCAGCGCCAAGATGACCGACCGGGCGACGTGGTCTCCGCCGACGAAGATCTCGGCCAAATACCTCGGTCCCTACCTTGACCGGATCGACCGGATCGTCGGCGTCCACGGGGGGCCCCGCCAGCCGGCCGGGGCCGCCACCGACGAGCCGGCCGGTTAGGCCGGCCGAGGGACCAGAAGGCGCGACGTTCCGCCGCGAAACAGCGCCGTTTGACCTCTGGCCAAGTCGGGTAGCGTCCGGCTCGGAAGGACCACTGGAGGAGGGAAAATGGCAGATCGAGTGGCGCGCACCGTGCTGGCCAAGCCTCGGCGTAGCATCGGTGTCGCGGTCGGTGTGGCGGTGTTCGTCGTCGTCTTCGCCCTGTTGGCAACCGGTCCGGCCACGCCCGCGCCGGCCGCGCGCACGATCCGAGCCCGCGCCGTCGGCGCACAGCAGATCAACGCCAAGGTCGATGCGCTGATCAGCCGCATGACCGTGGGCGAGAAGTTCGGTCAGCTCGAGATGTCCGGGCCCACCGGTCCGGGTGGCACACCCGGTGACCTTCTGCTGCGCGAGGCGCGCGAGGGGCTTGTCGGGTCGGTGCTCGACATGGTCGGCGTGGCCAACATCAATCGGCTCCAGCAAGCGGCGCTCCAGTCCCGCCTCCACATCCCGATCATCGCGTCCCTCGACGTGATCCACGGATACAAGACGATGTTCCCGGTTCCGATCGCCGAGGCCAGCAGCTGGGACCCCGCGGCGGTCTCCGGCGACGAAGCCATCTCGGCCGACGAGGCGACGGCCGACGGTCTGAAGTGGACCTTCAACCCGATGGTCGACATCGGCCGCGATCCGCGCTGGGGACGGGTCGTCGAGGGCGCGGGCGAGGACCCGTACCTCGGCGCCGAGATCGCCGCCGCCAAGGTCCGGGGATATCAGGGCACCGACTACAGCGCCCAGGACAAGATGGCCGCGACCGTGAAGCACTTCGCCGGCTATGGCGCGCCCGTGGCGGGGCGCGAATACAACACGGTGGACATGTCCGACCAGCAGCTGCGCAACGACTACCTTCCGCCGTACAAGGCGGCGGTGCAGGCTGGAGCGGCCACCGTGATGAGCGCCTTCAATTCGCTGAACGGCGTCCCCGCCAGCGCCAACCCGTACCTGCTCCAGACGATCCTCAGGCAGGAATGGGGCTTCGCGGGCACCGTGGTCAGCGACTACCAGGCGATCCAGGAGCTGATCGCCTTCGGGTTCGCCTCCGACCAGGCGGACGCGGCGCGGCTGGCCCTGTCGGCGGGGGTCGACATCGAGATGGCGGTGCAGATCCCGAGCCAGTACTCGACCTACGCCAACGCCGGCCCGCAGCTGCTCGCCGCGGGCCGGATCACGACGAACCAGCTCAACAACGCAGTCCGTCATGTGCTGAGGCTGAAGTACCTCGCGGGGATGTTCGACCATCCCTACACGGACCCCACCCGGGTCACCGGAGCGGAGCTGACGCCGGCCCACCTCGCGGCCGCGCGCACAATGGCGGCCCACTCGATGGTGCTGCTCGAGAATCACAACCGCGCGCTGCCGCTGGGCACCGGCACCTCCTCGGTGGCGGTGGTCGGGCCACTGGCCGACAACCGGCGCGACCAGCTCGGGCCGGACCAGCCGATCGGCTACAGCGTCGACCAGGGCAAGGTGGTGTCGGTGGTGGACGGGATCAAGGCCGCCCTGCCGCACGCCACGGTCGCCTACGCGCAGGGCTGCGACGCCAACTGCAACTCGAGCAGCGGCTTCGGAGCCGCGGTCAGCGCGGCGCAGTCCGCTGCCGTGACCGTCGTCGTCCTCGGCGAACCGGCCGCGGACTCCGGCGAGGCATCCTCGCGCAGCGACATCGGCCTGCCGGGACAGCAGCTCGCGCTCGTCCAGGCGATCGCCCAGACCGGCAAGCCCTACGTCGTGGTGCTGATGAACGGCCGGCCGCTGACGATCAGCTGGCTGGCCGAGCATGCCCCGGCGCTGCTGGAGGCGTGGTATCCGGGCACCGAGGGCGGGGACGCGGTCGCCGACGTCCTGTTCGGCAAGGTGGATCCCGGTGGAAAGCTGCCGATGTCGTTCCCGCGCAACGTGGGCCAGATCCCGATCTCCTACAACGAGCTGCCCACGGGCAGGCCGTATGACCCCGCCGCCAAGTACACGTCGAGGTACCTCGACATCCCGAACACGCCTCAGTACCCGTTCGGCTACGGGCTCTCCTACACCCCGTTCTCGGTCTCGAACCTCCGGCTCTCGAGCACGAGCGTCCCGGTGAACGGATCGCTCACCGCCAGCGCCGATGTCTCCAACACCGGATCTGTCGCCGGTGACGACGTGGTGCAGCTGTATCTCCACGAGAGCGACACCAGCATCTTGCAGCCGGTGCGCCGGCTGGAGGGCTTCCAGCGGGTGACATTGGCTCCAGGTCAGACGCAGACCGTCACCTTCCCGTTGAACGGCCAGAGGCTCGGCTTCTACGACGCTCAGGGCCGGTTCGGTGTGCAACCGGGTCCGTTCGACGTCTGGGTCGGCGACAGCTCGGTCGGAGGCCAGAGCTCACACTTCAGCGTCGGATAGCGCCGTGCGTGGCGGCGGCGGGGTGCTGAGGCGGTCGTCCACCACCGCCGCCGTGGCCACGTAGGCGACGTGCGTGACCACGCTGGTCGCGAGCGCCTTCGGACCCCAGCGCCACGGCGGCGGTGTGTGCCCGAGCAGGGGGAACAGGCTCAGCGTCGCCGACATCAGCGTGGCGCCGAAGATGGCGCTGGCCAGCGGCTCGTCGAGCTTGCTCCGCAGCCCCACGTGGAGCAAGCCGAAGGCCGGGCCGTAGCTCCAGCGCAATCCCTCGCCGAGGTCCTTCTCCACCGCCTGACCGGGGTTCCGCAGGCGCAGCAGTTTGGCCACGATCTCTCCCGGCACGAGGCTGTCGTCGTAATCCAGCGGCGTTCTCGCCCCACCGCGCAGCGTGCGGATCGCTGCATACCCGAGCGTCATCGCGGTCGTGCCTGCGGTTCCCGCCAGCGCGCCGCGGACCGGCCAGGTCCTGATCAGCGGCATCTGCAGATCTGCGGGCTCGTCATCCGGTCTGGAGCATATTCGTGCTCGGTGGCCTTTTGTGAGAACGTCCGTGACCATGAGCAGCCTCGGCGATCTGGCGCGAGCGCACTGGCCCTGGAGCGGCGCCGAGCACGGCCCGTTGCCGGCGCTCCTGGTCCTACTCACGGTCGTCACCGGGATCGTCGACGCCGTCAGCTATCTCGCGCTGCTGCACGTGTTCGTCGCCAACATGACGGGGAACGTCATCTTTGTCGGCTTCGCCCTGGCCGGCGCCCAGGGCCTGTCAGCGGCCGCCTCGCTCACGTCGCTGGCGGCGTTCCTGCTGGGCGCGATCCTGGGCGGGCGGATCGCCGGCCGGGTCGGCGCTCACCGCGGCCGTCACCTTCGTACGGCCACCGCGATCGGCCTGCCGCTGGCGCTGTTCGCGGTCGTCGTCGCCGCCGTGGCCGGCACTCCGGTTTCCACCACGACGCGGTACGTATTGATCGTGACGCTGGCGATCATGATGGGGCTCCAGAACGCGACCGCGCGCCGGCTGGCCGTGCCGGACCTGACCACGACGGTGCTGACCCTGACCCTCACCGGAACAGCCGCCGATTCCCGTCTCGGCGGCGGCGCGGGCGGCCACCCCCGGCGTCGCCTGATCGCCGTCGGCGCGATGTTCATCGGTGCTCTCGTCGGTGCGCTGGCGGCGCTCGAGGTCGACCTCGTGCTCCCACTGGCGCTCGCCGCCGTGCTCCTGGCCACGACCACGATCGTGGCTCACCGGCAGTCCCGGGAGGACGCGGGATGGGCGCGGGCAGGGGGCAGCTCAGCCGGCCGCGCCGGCGCGTCTCATTCCGCCAGCGCCAGGAAATAGGACTGCCACGGCGCCATTCCCACATACAGACCCTGGTCCTGCAGCTCGCCGCCGTCGCGCTCGAAGATCGCGCCGCCGAGGGCGTCAGTCAGGCGCCAGCTGCGACCGGCGAGATCGTTCCAGGGAAGCCGCACCCGGGCCTGAGCGTCGCCGGAATCCAAGTTCACGACCACCAGATGGCGCTGTCCGTTTGCGCGCCAGCACCAGGCCACCAGCTGCTCGGCGGTCTGGTCCTCAGGCCAGCCGGTGCACTCGCACAGCTGCCACTCGCCCCGGCGCAGGTCGGAGTCAGCCACCGCGCTCAGCAAGCGGCCATAGAACGCGCGCATGTCCTCGTCGACCGGCTGCTCAGGCCCGCGCACCAGCTGCACGGGGATGCGCGTGTGAAAGCCCTGAAGCTGTCCGTCGTGGTACATGCGAGCACCCTCGAGGGTCGACATCACGACCGCCGCGGCGCGCTCCCGGTCGGGCGCGAAGGTGTCTGCCGCCCGCGGCTCATCGTGGTTCTCGATGAAGCGCAGAAGACGCTCCTGATAGTCCTCGGCAGCCTGCAGGTGCCCGCGCACCGACTGGGCGGACTCGCTGACGAGACGATCGTAGAGTCGCTTGTCGTAGCAGTAGTCGAAGCCCTGCTGCTGCAGTGTCCACTCCATGTCCCAGTACGCCTCGGCGATGAACACGAAGTCAGGATGGGCCGCCCGCACCGCCGCCGTCACCGCCGGCCAGTAGTCCTCGGCCGGAGGGTTGCCGGCTCGCTGCCCCCACGTGCGCGCGAACACCTCGTTGGTCAACAGCATCGCCATGTCGCAGCGGACGCCGTCGCAGCGGTCGCCAATCGCGATCAGGGTGTCGATCGCCGCTCGGCGCAGGCTGGGCGAGAAGGCGTTGAGCTGGACGACGTCGTGCCATGGAGCGAAGTAGGGATCCTTGCCGTTGGCCAGCACTCCGGCCGGGGTCCGGAGGAACGCCTGCGGGCGGGCCTCGAGCTCGGCCTCGGTGCCGAGCAGGAAGTAGTCGGCGTGCTCCCGCGTCCACGGATGGTCCGGCGCTACGTGATTGGGCACGTAGTCGAGAATCAGACCGAGTCCCCGCTCCGACAGCGCGGCGCGCGCGGCCGCGAGCGCCTCGGGTGGGCCGAAGCGGGGCTCGAGCTCGTAGCCGCTGATGCAGTACGCCGACCCGATCACGTCATCCTCCTGCAGGTCCGCCAGCACGGAATGGAACGTCGAGACCAGCTCGGTGTCGCGCAGCGCGATCTGGAGCCCCGCCGGGCTGCGCTGCCACACGCCCATCAACCAGACCGCATCGACGCGCAGCGCACCGAGCCGGTCCCACTCCCCGGCGGGAACCCCCGAGAGATCGACCCGAAGGCCGAGCTGACGGCTCAGCTCGCTCAGCCACACCGCCGTGTTGATCTCGTAGATGGTGGGACGAGCGGGAAGGCGCATGGTTCTCAGTCCCCGTCGGTCACGGGAGGAGCCATCGTGGTCCGATCGTGCTCGGCCTGGGCGAACAGCAGCGCCACCAGGCCCGTCCAGCCCGTCTGGTGGCTGGCGCCGAGTCCGGCTCCGTTGTCGCCGTGGAAGTACTCGTGGAACTGGAGCAGATCGTTCCAGTGGGGATCGGTCTGGAACAGCTCGATCCCCCCGTACACGGGGCGACGGCCGTCCGCGCCGCGGACGAAGATCGAGGCCAGGCGGCGGCCGATCTCCTGGGCCACCTCGAGCAGGTTCATCTCGTTGCCCGATCCGGTCGGGCACTCGACCTTGAGGTTGTCGCCGTAGTACTTGTGCATCTGCTGCAGGCCGCGCAGGATGATGATGTTCATCGGAAACCAGATCGGGCCACGCCAGTTCGAGTTGCCGCCGAACATCCCGGTGTGCGACTCGGCCGGTTCGTAGTCGACGCGGAACCGCTGCCCGGCGATGTCGAAGATGTACGGGTGCTCGGCGTGGTAGCGGGAGATCGCGCGGATCCCGTGCGGGCCCAGGAACTCCGACTCGTCGAGCATGATCGCGAGGATCCGGCGCAACCGCGCCTCGCCGACGAGCGCCGGCATGCGGCTGCCGGTGGTGCTCGGCCCGGGCCGTTGGGCCAGCGCCGGGATCGAGTCCTGGTACTCGGCGATGAAGGCCTCGAGGCGCGTCAACAGCTCCGGGACCCGCTCGAGCATCTCGGGTTCGATCACCGTCGCGGCGCACAGCGGGAGCAGGCCGACCAGCGAGCGCACGCGCAGCTGCTGGGTGCTGCCGTCGGGCATCCGCATCACGTCGTAGTAGAAGCCGTCCTGCTCGTCCCACAGCGCGTCACCGTCGGGCGGGTTCATGGCGGCGGCGATCCACACGAAGTGCTGGGTGAACTTGGCGGCCATGTTCTCGTAGGCCAGGTCGCGACGGGTCAGCTCGAGCGCGATCTGGAGCATCGCCTGGCAGTACAGGGCCATCCAGGCCGTGCCGTCGGCCTGCTCCAGCGAGCCGCCGCCGGGCAGCGGCGCCGAGCGGTCGAACACGCCGATGTTGTCGAGCCCGAGAAAGCCGCCCTGGAACAGGTTGCGGTCGTCGGGATCCTTGCGATTGACCCACCAGGTGAAGTTGGTCAGCAGCCGCTGGAACACGCGCTCCAGGAACTCGACGTCGCCCTGGCCGCGGATCTCGCGCTCGCGCTCGTACAGGTACAGCGCCGACCACGCGTGCAGCGGCGGGTTGACGTCGCTGAAGTTCCACTCGTAGGCGGGGATCTGGCCGTTGGGGTGCAGGTAGCGATCCTTCAGCAGCAGCTCCATCTGCCCCTTGGCGAAGTCGACGTCGACGAACGACAGCGGGATCGTCTGGAGCGCCAGATCCCAGGCCGCGAACCACGGGTACTCCCACTTGTCCGGCATCGAGATCACGTCACCGGCCACGAGGTGGAACCACGGCGCGTTGCGGACGCCGGCGTTCTGGGCGTGCACCGACCACGGGTTGACGCCGTGCTCGCCCAGCCACCGGTGGACGTTGTACTCGTAGTACTGCTTGCCCCACAGCATCCCCGCGAGCGCCTGGCGCATGACGTTGCCCGCGTCCTCGCCGAGCGAGCCGTCGATCAGCGTCCCGTAGAACTCATCGGCCTCCTGGCGCCGCGCCCCCAGCACGCGAGCGAAGCCGGTACCCAGCGGCTTCGTCGTCGCCCGAGCAGCCGAGGCCGCCACGGCCGAGGTCAGCCGCACGCGAACCGTGGCACTCGCCCCCGACTCGAGCTCGACCCTGTGCAGCGCCGCCATCTTCGTTCCCCGGTGCGCCGGGTTGACGGCCTCGGCCGCGCCTAAGACGACGTAGTCGTTGATCCCGTCCTTGACGTAGTCGGCCACGTTCGGAGCCCCGAACAGCCGCTCGTTGTTGGTCTCGTTCTCACAGAACAGCAGCTCGGCGGACTCCTCACAGCTCAGCGTCCACTCGCCCAGCGCGGGGTGAGAGGCCCGCACCCGGGCGGCGCCGCCGTCCGGCTCGGCCCGCTCGAGCGACGGCGCCTCGCCGCCGGCCCCCCAGCCCCAGGTGTTGCGGAACCACAGCGTCGGCAGCACATGCAGCACCGCCGTCTCGGGACCCCGGTTGTGAACCGTGATCTGGGCCAGAATGTCCTCCGGCGCGGCCTTGGCGTACTCGACGAACACGTCGAAGTAGCGGCTCTCCGCGAAGATGCCGGTATCGATCAGCTCGTACTCGAACTCGTCCTTGCTGCGACGGCCGTTGG
>JADGPN010000679.1 GCA_017882465.1 Solirubrobacteraceae bacterium | reverse complement strand
CGATGATCGGCGCCGGTGGCGCGCAGTTCGCGTTTGATCGCGT
Organism: Solirubrobacteraceae bacterium; assembly: GCA_017882465.1. Taxonomy (GTDB): domain Bacteria; phylum Actinomycetota; class Thermoleophilia; order Solirubrobacterales; family Solirubrobacteraceae; genus Palsa-465. Next base: position 2,696 of record JADGPN010000679.1, on the reverse strand, counting down.
CGATCTCACTGGCGAGGTAGTCGATCATGTACAGGCTCGCGTCGACCGTCTCGCGCCACAGCTGCGGGATCGCCAAGCGATCGAGCAGCTCGCGGCCGGCGAGCCCGAACAGATCTGAGACCGGGCACGGGTGCCCGAAGCTCATCAGCGTGGCGTGGATGCGGTGCTTGAGCATCGGCTTGTGCTTGACCTGGCGGGCAAGGTCGGCCGCCACGGCGAGCCGGTACGGGCGGTGATCGAGTCGATGACCGGGGCGCGGTTCGTGCGCGACACGCTTGAGCATGCAGCTGGGCAGAGCTTGAGGACCGCCGTCGACGGTCTCGGTCATCGAGTTTAGCCCGAGCTAGATCGCGAATCGAGCCCTTGACGCCACTGGGCGTTGAAGGCGCTGCATGGGCAAACATGAGATCAGCACACCCAAGGCCAGCGCCCCGGTATCGGCGAGAGCCGTGATCGCTCTTGGGCGAAAGCAGCCGCCGGCAAATCTCGTGATCCGCGTCCAGCAGGCTCGCTTTGGGCGACTCAGCATCACGCGAACCCGACTTGCTGGACCCGGCCGTACAGCGAGCAGCTGATCTCGGCGGACGGGTGGACACGTCAGGCGCTGAGAAGCACGCTCACGCCGAGTGTTCAGGTGGCCACGAGACGCCAAAGGTGGCGGAGCGGTCAACGCAGGGGCGATCGAGGCCGGCCGTCCGAGGAGGGGCGGCACGAGCGCGCGCGTTCAACGGCCACATCGACCGACGTTCGTGCGGGACCTCTGGGAGCGCTTCGGCGCGCATTACAACCTCTAGGCGCACGCCGACGCAGCACCGCCCGCGGTGCTGCACCGACACGCCGTCGCCGGCGTACCGGTAGCCGATGTATTCAGCGCCGATAGCTCCGCCTGCGGAGGCGACGACTTGCCGAACCGAGCTGCGCGTTCTGCCCCGAGCGCGCGCCGCGTGCTGAGCATGGCCCCCATCTACGCCTCGAACCCGGCGAGCGGATCCCGTTGATAGGGAGACGCACGGACTGCGAGTTTTCTCAAGCTCCTCCAGTGAATCAATCAGTCTCGCTTGGGCTCGTCGAGGTCGGCCGGGATGTCGTGCCGGGCAGCTTGACGTGCCAGGTGACTGGCGGCTAGTGTTGCTCCCGAGAGTGCGAACGCCGGACCGGGCTTTGCGCGGCCGCCGTAGGCTTCATGCTGCAAAGCGTGAGGAGAGGGGGACAGATGTCGCTGGAATCATCCCGTCAAGCCGGAGACGAGTCGAGGAATCGCGCGCGTCGGGGGAGTGGGGAGCGATTGGGCGGTAGGCACGGCAGACCACGGTGGTTGTGCAGGCGGCTTCCGATCCTGGCGGTTGTCGTGTTGATTGGGGGTACTGGCTCGGCTCTGGCGTTCCAGCAACTGCCTCCGGGAGCGCAGGTGAACGACGATCCGGCCGCCGGGATCAACAAGGACATCGGTGTCTCCGGCGAGGATCCGACGAACGCCGACGTCGTCGGGGGTGCACTTGTCGCTGGCAACCCGGCTGTCCCGTGGGCCATCTTTCGGCAGCGCGAGACGAATGCCTCGCCTCCGCCGGAGGACCAGGTTTTCTCCCGCTCCTTTGCCGCGAATGCGTGGACGACGCGGGGCATCGGCACCGTCGGCGGCCGCTCCAGCGCAAGCCCGCAGTTCGACGCCTCGCTGAACTTCGACCAGGGCCAGGACGGCGAGGCGCCAGCGATCGACTTCGCCGGCGCCGGCCGGACCGTGCCGTGGGCGACGTGGTATGAGAACACCATCGGAACGGGCTTCGGGAACAACAATATCTTCGCCAGCCGCTTCGACAACACCGGCGACGTGAACCAGAACAAGTGGATCTTCGCGGGCCAGAGTCGGGGAACCGGCGGAGGCAGCGTCCTGGTCCCGTCGCTGAACATCCACACCGAGCAGAATGCCGAGAATCCTTCCGTTGCGGGCGGTTCGGCGATCGACCCCACGAAGCCTGGACCGTGGGTCACGTGGCAGGAGACGACGACCCTTCCCACGAGCGGTAGCGACCAGATCTTCGTCGAGCGGCCGATCGGGCCAGCCGCTGCGAATTGCGACGGTGTCCAGCCGGCGGGTGTCCCGGTGGGCGGTCACGTCCCGGCGATCGGCGGCTTCTGCTGGCAGCAGACCGGCGTGCCGCGCGTCGGTACCGGACGCGTGGACCCGAGCCTCAACGTCGATCCGACACGCAACGGGGTCGAGCCGGACATCGCGTTCACCGGCGCGAACGACAGCGTGCCATGGGTCGTGTGGTACGAAAAGGACAACACCTCGATCGGCGGCCTGCGCAGCAACGAGATGGTGTTCGCCGCCAAGGGCATCAGCGACGGTCTCGCCGCGAACGGTGGCTTCCATTGGGTGGTTGTCGGAAACCAGCTGAGCGGCACGCTCGACACCAGCGGCGCACATGGGTTCGGGGCCTGCAGCGTGTCTGGCACCAGCGAGCGGCAATGCTCCCTGAACCACAACCCCAATAAGGATGCCGAGGACCCAAGGGTGACTGCGGGGACGATGACGGCGGGCACTCCCACGGTTCCGTGGGTCGCCTGGGACGAGACCGTGTCGGGCGTGAATCGGATCTTCGTCTCACGCCTCGTCGGCACCGGGACGAGCGCTTATTTCCAGATTGTCAACAACGGAGCGCCGATCTCGAACACCAACGGCGAGACGCGACCTG
>JADGPN010000153.1 GCA_017882465.1 Solirubrobacteraceae bacterium | reverse complement strand
CTGCGACCCGACTTTGTCCTGCTCCACGACCCGTTCTGGGGACCCCAGGGCGTCACCGAGCTCGCGCACGAGCTCGGCGCCAAGGTGATCGCGGTGCACCACGCCACTCCGGCCCTCGGCGCCGCGGCGATCCCCGGGCCAACGGGCTGTACGAGCCGGTGCTGCGCCGCGTCTACCGCCACGCCTACAAGTCCGTCGACGCCGTGCTGTCAGTCGTCGATCCGCTGCGCGATACGGGGCGCGAGGCGACGATCCCGCTTCGCTTCGGGCTCGACGCGGCGTTCCGGCCCGAGCCGGCAGAGCGCGGCGAGCACCTACTCTATGTCGGCCGGCTGTCGCTGGAGAAGCGGATCGAGGACCTGTTCGCCGCAGCCGCCGCGCTCGACCCGCCCCGCTCCGTACTGGTTGTCGGCGACGGAACGGCCCGGCACGCGCTGATGACATTTGCCCAGTACAGCGGGCTCGGATCAAGCGTGTCCTTCCGACCGTTCGTGGACGATCGGGCTGCGCTTGCGTGCCTGTACCGAGAAGCGGCCTGCGTCGTGGACCCTGGCCTGCATGAAACGTTCGGTCTCGTCGTATTCGAGGCCGCCGCCAGCGGCGCCCGAGTCGTCGCGTCCGACTCGACGCCGGCGGCCACATCCGCCGGCGGCCTGATCGAGACGTTCGCCGGCGGCGATGTTGAAGACCTTCGCCGCGCGATCAGCCGAGCGCTCGCCCGCACCGACGATCCTGAGCGCGCGGAAGAGCTCGCCGCGCGGTCAACGTGGGAAAGGGTGTTCGCAACTGAGCTCGAAGCTCTCGAGAGGCTGCGAAACCGTACGGTCGGGTCGAGCGACCGTATCGCCCGGGCGACACGACGTGCTTCCACGTCAGCGGATGCGTCGCCTGTGGCCACGTACTGAGAGCCGAAACGGGTTTCCTCGGATGGTCCGAGCAGCGGCCGCTACTACCGTTCCTTCGGTGAAGAGCGAGGCGAACCAAGCTTCCAACGGGTCGATGATCAGCGACGCGGCGCGTGACGAGGCGCGCGAGCACATCCGCGATCACGCCCTCAAGGAAGCGGCTCGAATCGACCGGCTCTCCCGCGTACGCGAGTTCGTGCTCGGCGCTCAGGATGGCCTGCTCGTCCCGCTCGGGGTCGTTACCGGCATGGCTGCCGCCAACCCCGGCCGCAGCGCGATCCTAGTCGCCGGAATCGCCGAGGCGGTCGCCGGATGCATCGCGATGGGCGGCGGTTCCTACCTCGCCAGCGAGGCCGAAGAGGGGCTGTACGCCGCGGAGATAGCCGATGAGGGCCGCGAGATCGTCGAGCAGCCGGAGCGAGAAATCGCCGAACTCGCGCTAGTGCTCGAGGACGAGGGACTGCCGCGCGAGGCGGCCGAACGCGTGGCCCACGGCCTCGCTGCGAATCCCACCGTATTCCTGCGCACCAAGGTCCAGAAGGAGCTCGGACTATCCCCGGATGTCGGCGGCGCCGCCCGGGGAGATGCGCTCGTCGTGGGCCTGACCTACATGGGGGCCGCGGTGGTTCCGCTGTGGCCCTACTTTGTGCTGCCGCTGATGGCGCCGGCGCTGATCACGAGCATCCTTTGCACTCTGGTCGCGCTGTTCGCGCTCGGGGTCGCGAAGGGCCGGATCGCTCGCCAGGCATGGCAGCGTGCCGGCGTCCAGGTGATGCTGATCGGGTCCGCAAGTGCAGCGGTCGGCTTTGGGATCGGTCATCTGGTCACCGCGGTCACGGGGTGATGTGAGATGTGGCACGACCATGACATGGGATCGGGCGGGTGGATCGTGATGGCACTGGGTGCTGATCGTGGTCGTCGCGCTGCTCGTTTGGCTCGTCCTCAGAACGACCGGTGGCGACGCGCGTGAGCGCAGATCTGTCGAAAGCGTCCGTGGCGACGCTCGCGACGAGCCGCCGTTGAAGATCCTCGACCGTCGCTTGGCCGAGGGCAAGATAAGCGTCGAGGACTACGAGCAGCGCAAGCAGATCCTCGCCGGTGGCGGCGAGCGCTCCACAGACCGACACGCCACGCACGCCATCCCGTCGGCGTGACGTCAACCATCCGGATCGCCGGGGTAGGTCTCCGGTGGATCCTCACGACTCGCGTGAGTGCGGCGCCAGACATAGAAGGCTGCTGCGCCGACGACGATCACGCCCGCGGCGAGTATTGCGGCGTTGGCGACGCCGAGGGCGCGCGCCATCTCGGGTCCGATCCAGTAGCCGCCGAGCGCCGTGATGAGGGTCCAGGTGACTGCGGCGATGACGTTCCAAGGCAGGAACGTGCGCCAGGTCACGTGGTAGACACCGGCGATCCACGTCGGCGCGAACAGCACAGCCAGCGGGACGTGACGCTTGACCAGCTTGGCGCCGCGGGCAAGCTCGTTCTGCCGCATGGCGCGCAACGGCCCGCGGTCGGAGCGAAGTCCGCTGCCGCCGTGGAACCCGATCCAGTATCCGATGGCGCCACCCGCCGTAGAGCCGAGGCCTGCCGACACCAGCACCCATTCGATCCTCAGGTCACCGTCACCCGCGAGCACTCCGGCGGCGAGCAGCGCGGCCTGGCCGGCGATCGGAAGGCCGGCCCATGCGAGCAGCATCACGACGAACAGCGCGACGTACGCGCCGGCGAAGGCTTCGACGGGCGCAGTCATCTCGTCTCGATCCGGGGTAGCACGAACGGAGCGACCCGCGGGTGCGTGATGCTCAACCCCCCGCGAGCTTGCCGAGGGTTGCGGTTACGGTCGTGCTCTGTCCATCTTGCCGGGTGATCGTCAGCTTTACCGTTCTCCCAGGCTCGAGCGTGGCGAGCAGCGTGGCAAAGTCATCCGCACTCTGGACGGTCTTGCCGTCGATCGCGTCGATCGAGTCGCCGGGGACGATGCCGGTCTTGTCGGCTGGTCCGCCGCTCTGTACCGCGACGACCAGCGCGCCCGGTCGATACGAGCTGTCCGCGACGCTGACACCGATCGCCGCGCGGTGCGATTGGACGACCCGGCCGTAGCGGACGATCTGGCCGGCGATGTCGCGCACGAGGTTGCTCGGGATTGCGAATCCGATTCCCGCGGCAGCGCCGCCACTCTGCGGGTTGCCGGCCGCGAGCGTGGGAATTCCGATTACCTGCGCCTGGAGGTCTACGAGCGCTCCTCCGCTGTTGCCGGGGTTGATCGGGGCGCTGGTCTGGATCGCTCCTGGGAGCACGACGCCCTGTCCTTCGCTGACGTTGCGCCCGAGGGCGCTGACGATCCCGTCGGTGATGCTGCTCTGCAGGCCTAGGGGATTGCCCGCGGCCAGCACGATCTCGCCGACCTGGAGCTTCGATGAATCACCGAACCGGGCTGGCTTGAGTGCGTGCCCTGTGCCGACCGAGACGACCGCCAAGTCGTCCGGTGCGTAGGCGCCGACCAATCGCGCCGGAAACCGACGGCCGTCGGCAAGCGTCACCCAAATGCTGCTCGCGCCCGCGAGGACGTGCGCGTTGGTCACGATGTCGCCGTTCACGTCGAAGATCACGCCCGAACCGAGGCCCTGGTCGGTCTGGATCTGCGCGACTGATGGCTGGGTCTGCCTGACGACGGCGACGAATTGCTGCTCGAGCGATGTTGCAGACGACGGGGAACTGTCCGCGCTGTTGGCCGTCGTGGTGCTCGGTGTCGCGTTTCCGCTGCCACCGCAGCCGGCGACCAGAAGCGTCCCAACCGACAGCGCGGAAGCGATCCGCGCCGTGCGAATCATCGAGTGTCTGAGCATGGTGTAAGGACATGAAGCGTGCCGTGGCGCAGGGATCAGGGCATCCGGGAGGCACCGCGGAGATGCTCGTAGCCGGTACTGATCTCGCGCCGGGTCGAGGGCGGCGAGCGCGGGTACGTAGTCGGTACGGATGGGCCCTGTGGTGCGACCTCGCGGTTGTGCTCGCGGTACGCGGGTGGTTGCCGCTGGTTGCTACCCGCGCACGACCAGTTGATCGCCGGCCAGGTTGGCGCACAGCAGCGCCTTGTCCAGCTCCCCGCTAAGCCTTGCCGGACGCATTGTCGATGAAGATCTGATCGCAGCCTGCCGCGTGGAGCGCATCGGGCTTGCGGGCGAGGGCCGCCCGTAGCCGTTTTCAGCGTCAGCGACTTGGGGTCCGGGGTCGCACGATCGGGCTACTGGCCGGTCTCTCGTCGACCGCGCTGACGCTCCGGCCAGCGCGCAAATCAGGTTGTGGGTGGGGGCCGTGGCGCCGGCGGTCGTCGCGCTCTCCGAGCGCCCAGATCACCCACAGCTCAAGCACGGCGAGCGCGAGCGCGCCGACGAGGATGAACCCGATTGTGAGGACCATCACAGGCCGGCCCCCAATACGAGCCGGCCGCTTGCCGCTGCGAGCCCGCCGATGAGCGCCAGCGGCACCACGACGAGACTTGACTGCGACCGGAAGAACACACCAGGACCGCCCACGTCAGCGGACCAACGCGGACAACAGGTTCACGCCAAAGACCGTGCCGACAAGAAACAGATAGCAATGGCCCATCATCGATCAGTCAACTCGCCTGGCGCTCAAGAGTCATCCGCGCTTTCCACCCCGCGCAGGGGTGGCAGGGTACGGATTCGCGCGGCGTGCTTGTCCGCCAGGCGGGACCAATGAGCGCCGCACGGGCACTGCGGCTCGCGGCGTCGGTCGACCGCGTGTCCGCCCACGTCCTCGGCGAAGCGCTCGTGACCGCCGCGAGGCGGGCCTGCAGCTCATGCTCCCAACAGAGGGTCCACGAGCAGCCCGGCCAAGGGATCGAGGGCACACTCGACGGTCTTCGCGTCCTCGTCGGAAGCCGGGCGTTCCTGCACGCCGCCGGCGTGCCGCACATGGAGATCGCCTCCAGCTTCCTGAGCACGACCCGTGGGTCAGGCGAAGCGCACGTCCTGGTCGCTGTTGACGGTGACGTCGCCGGCGTGATCGTGATGGCCGACGAGCTGCAGCCCGACGCCGAGGACATCGTGGAGCGGCCGCGCAGGGGGCGTGCGGCACGTCGCGATGCTCTCCGGAGACCGCCGCTCGGTCGCCGAGCGCGTGGGCCGCGAGCTCGGAGTCGACCGCGTCTACGCCGAGTAGTCCCCCGAACACAAGCTCGAGGTCGTGCGCCCGGTGCGCGCCGATCCAAACCTGAGTCCTGTGATCATGGTCGGCGACGGCATCAACGACGCACCCGCGCTCGCGCTCGCCGATCTCGGGATCGCGATGGGAGCGGCCGGCGCGAGGTATGCCCGGCGATCGTCGTAGCCCAGTTCGAGGACGATTACGTCCTGCAGGAGTCCTGTCCGGCGCAGCGAAACGCCACATGTGTGCCTCTAGGCAAACCAGCCGAGGAGCTCGTCGATGCACCTCGAGGGCCGTGATGATGTCGCCGGGACAATCCGGCCGACAAAAGGAACCTTCTGCTGTTTCCGGGGGTCATACGGGTAGCAGTGGGCAGAGCCCGCCGAGGCTGAGCAGGGCGAGGGCGATCAGAGCTTCTGGGGTACGGAACCCGTAGGCGCGGCGGGTGATCAGCCGCAGCTGGGTGGTCGGCTCTTTCATCGTCGCTGCGGTCGTCGCGGTGACGATCCTCGCGATCACGGGGGCGATGACGTTCATCGCCGGACGGATCGCGGGAACGCATATCTCGCTCGGGCTGGTCATCGCGGGCGCGATGGGCGTGTGGCCGCTGGCGCTGTTCTTCGCCGGTGCGTCGGAGCTCGCGTGCGGGGCCCTTCACGGCTCGAGGACGGTGACCGGCATCGCGCTGGCCGTGCTCGTGGCGATGTACGCGATCGACCTCGCCGGCCGTCTTGCGCACGGGCTCGAGCCGCTGCGCTGGATATCCGCCTTCCGGTACTACGGAGCTCCACTGCGCGACGGCATCGCCCCGCCTCATTCATCGGCCTCACCGGCGCCGGTGTCCTGCTCCTGATCGCCGGCGCGGTGCTGATCTAGCGACGCGATATCCACTTCTAGTAGCCCGACAAGGTAGGAGCAGCGCGACTCACCCGACCGTCACGGGCGCGGGCGGCACAGACAGAACCGGGCACGGCGCGATCTGAATGAGACGCTGCGTCACGCTTCCGATGAGCCCGCCGATGGCCGAGTGGCCGCGCGTGCCCACGACGATCACATCCGCGCCGACCTCTGCGGCGATATCCGCGATCCCCTGCGCCGGCTGAGGTCCGATGAGGTCCACCAGCTTGAGGATCGCGTTCAACCCATCCTGCGAGAGTCCGTCGACCAACGTGCGCACCGACTCGGCCGCATCCTCACTGCCGGCTCGAGCAGCTGAGCCCCGGTCAGCGCCGTTACTGTCGGCCGTCTCCTGAACGATGTGAACGGCGACGAGCATCGCTCCTTCGCCCGTCGCCAGTGCTTGGGCGTATGGGAGCGCTCGGGCGGCGTTCTCTGACCCGTCCGTCGCCCACACGATTGTGGTGAACATCGCGACCTCGCTCGGCTGGTTCGCATCCACGGAGCAAGCCTGGACGACTGCGACACGTCCGGCAACCAGGCCACGCCACACGACTGATCCGTAGTAGCTACGAGCGCTCCGATATCGAGCTTGCGTTCAGCCGCGCAGCGCGCGCAGCGCGTTGAGGATCACGGCGAGGTCGATCACCTCCTGGAACAGGGCGCCCGCGACCGGCTGCAGGTAGCCGGCGGCTGCGACCGCCATCGCGGCGAGGCTGAAGCCCATGCCGGCGAGCACGCTCTGCCGCGCGATGTACAGGGACCGCCGTCCGGTGTGCACTGCGTCGGCAACGCGGTCGATCCGGTCGATCGTGATCACGGCGTCCGCGGTCTCCGAGGACACGGTGGCGCCGGCGACGCCCATCGCGATCCCGAGGTCTGCGAGCGCGAGCGCAGGCGCGTCGTTGACCCCGTCACCGACCATGATCACAGGACTCAGCTCCGGGTCGGCGCGGAGGCGGCGGACGACCTCGAGCTTCTGCTCGGGCGACTGCTCGGAGTAGACGCGGTCAACACCGAGTTCTCGGCCGATCCGCTCGGCTACGGATCGACGGTCCCCGGAGGCCATCGCGACGTGGCGAATGCCCTCGCCGCGGAGTCGTTCGACGATCCGGTCGGCGTCCGGTCGCAGCTCGTCGGCCATCACGATCACGCCACCGACGTGGCCGTCGATACCGACAAGCACGTGCGCCTCGCCGGAACCGTGGCCGCGCAGCACGGTGGCCGAGGCGATCTCGTCCTCGGGGATCCCGACCGCGCGCATGAACACGCGGCTCCCGACCGCCACCGTGCGACCGTCGATCACTCCCTGGATCCCCTGGCCGGGTTCCTCCCGAACATCGGTGGGAGTCCTCAGCGGGAGCCCCGCCTCGGTGGCGGCACGCACGAGCGCCTCGCCGAGCACGTGAGCGGACAGGCGGTCGACCGAGGCGGCAAGCGCGAGCAGCTCGGCCGACTGGTAATCGCGATACGGGACGAGGTCGCGAACGTCGGGCGTTCCGACCGTGAGCGTGCCGGTCTTGTCAAACAGCACGGTGCGCGCTTCGCCGAGCGTCTCGATCGCACCAGCACCCTTGACGATGACCCCGTAACGAGCGGCGCGCGAGAGCCCGGAGACGAGCGCGATCGGCGCGGCGAGGATCAACGGACACGGCGTCGCGACCACGACGACGGCCAGCGCCCGGACCGGGTCGCCACTGATCGCCCAGGCCAGGCCGGCGATGATCACCGTTGCCGGGAGGAAGAACCCGGCGTAGCGGTCGGCCATCCGCACGAACGGCGCCCGGTGCGCCTGCGCCTGCTCGACCAGGCGCACCAGCGCCGCGTACGCGCTCTCGGCCGCAGGCTTGTCGGCGCGCACATCAAACGGGGAACCGGCGTTCGCCGACCCACTCAGGACCGCCATCCCCGGCCCGATCGTCACCGGCAGGGGCTCGCCGCTCAGAGTGCTCGTGTCGACCACCGCCTCCGAGCCCACCACCGTACCGTCAACCGGCACAACCTCCCCAGTCCTCACGACGACGACATCGCCCGTCTTCACCTCGGCCACCGGCACCTGCTCGATCTGAGCGCCGACCCGCAGCTGCGCCACCTTCGGAGCGCGCTGAATCAGCGCCGTCAGCTCGCGGCGGGCGCGAGCCGAGGCGACGTCCTCAAGCGTCGCTCCCCCGGAGAACATCAGGCCGATGATGATCCCCGCGAACTCCTCCCCCAGCGCCAGCGCCCCGACCATCGCCACCAGCGCGATCGTGTCCACCCCCATGTGATGGTCGACGATCACCGTGCGCACCACCTCGACCGCAAGCTCGGCCGCCAGCAGCGCCACCGCAGCTGCCCACACATCACTGCCCGCAGTCCGTTCTCCGGCGAGGTACAAAGCGCCACCGACGACGATCGAGCCGGCCGCGATCCCCGACAGGAGCCGATAGCGATGCTCGACCAGCCAACCGAGAGCATCGCGAATCGCGGATCGGCGTCGTGGCCCGCGTGCCACTGCCGCCGGAGCCGACGATGCCTGAGCCGACGTCATGTCCCCAGCATCGCAGCGCACGCGTCTGCGCGCATCCGCACTCGCGCCGACAGCGCCGCGGTAGAACCCCGCAGCCCCGGGCGAGTCCCCTCGAGTGCGGCGAACTGCTGAGCGCCCACTGGGCACGCCCCCGATGACCTCTCAGAGAGGCGGCTGTTGACTGGGTCTCATGGGGTATCTGGTTCTCGCCGGAGTCGTGTTCGGCGTCAACCTGCTCCCCGCCTTCGGGCCGCCGACGTGGGCCGTCCTCGTCTTCTTCCGCCTCCAATCAGACCTCGCGGCGATCCCGCTCGTGCTCGTCGGCGCAGCGGCGGCCGCGGGCGGACGGCTCGCGCTCGCCTACGGCAGCCGACGGTACCGCAACCGGCTCTCACCGAAGCGGATCGCCAACCTCGAGGCCGCGCGCGACGCGATCGCCGGCGGCCCTAAACGCGCAGCCGCGGGGCTCGCTCTATTCGCGCTCTCGCCACTCCCCTCAGCGCAACTGTTCGTCGCCGCCGGGCTCGTCGACGCGCCACTCCTGCCACTGACCGCCGCATTCTTCGCCGGCCGGATCGTGAGCTACACGATCTACGTCACCGCCGCCTCCGCGGCCAAGGAGAGCCTCGGAACGATCCTCAAGGGTGCATTCACCTCCCCGCTCGGCATCGCGCTTCAAGTGCTGATGCTCGGCGGGCTGGTCGCGCTGGTCAGGATCGACTGGACACGCATCCTCACCCGCCGATCAGGCGACAGCGATCCCAAAGGCGGTCGCGGCAATACGCCCCCCAGACTTCCGAGCTAACTTCCGGCTAGCTCGCCGAGCTTGACCTTGAACGTCGCGCTCGTCCCGTCAGACCGCGTGATCGCGACCTCGACCGTTTGGCCCGGCTGCAGGCCGGCGAGGGCAGTG
>JADGPN010000678.1 GCA_017882465.1 Solirubrobacteraceae bacterium | reverse complement strand
ATCGAGATCGAGAAGAAGCTCCGCACGCCCGTCCGCTATGTCCGGGGTACCTACGACGACCCACGGACCTACGTCGTCGCTGCGCACCGCGCTCAGCGGCGCTAGGTGCCCGGTCCACTACCTCGCAATCCAGCCTGAGCTCCTCCCGTCCTCGCGCCGCTGAGGCACACGGGCGGCGCGCTCGCACTACGGGCGACAGCCCGCCGAGTCAGAACTGACGACCCAGCCGCCGAGGGCACCCTAACGTGAGCAGGTCCGCGGCTTGCGTAATTCATTGTCGATCCTTCCACTTCCACCGTACTCGCCGAGAATCCCCGGCGCTGCGGGTGGCGGCTCCTGCGAACGGCCCGAGTTACCCCCTAAGGCTGCACCGTCACCGCCACGGCCCTGCTGTTGGCGTCCGCAGCGACGTTGCGCCACCAAAGCCATACAGCCAGGTGGCGTTCGGTCGGCATCGACGTGAGGTCGCCGACCGCCGAGTCGGCCGCGCGGGCTGCGCCTGGTTTTTGCCGGGCCGTGGATCTTCACCTCTCAGGTGGGTGAGCGTGTGCGTGGTGCCGCTTGCCGCGGCGTCTTGCGGCGTTGCTCGGCTCGAAGGGCGCCGCTCGCGGGCGTGTAGATGGTCTCGTGGCCGTCGTCCCAGCGGATGCGATAGCGAGGTGAGGGGTCGCCGCGCAGCACTTCCTCAACGACACCCGAGCGGGGTCGGCGGTCTGTTGACTCGGACTCGGCTACGACGCGCTTGCCGACTTCAAAGGCCATAGTCATCCCTCATCGTTCGTGCTGGCTGCAGGCGCGCAGTCGCGCTCGATCTCCTCGATCTTGCATCCGAGCCGGTCCTAGTCGTGCGAATGGGGCTGATCGTCGTAGCGAGGATCGCGCGGACTGACCTGGCTGGCGCTGATCTCCCAGGACTCGGTCGGCGGCCATTCAGGCGCCGTCGGGCGTCGATTGCCGGCGCCAGCCGGTGGCCGACGCTACCGCGATTGAGTTCGCCCGCCATGCACGCAGCGACGTCGCGTTTGATGCTCGTCATGGTCCTCGACCTCCGTCCCTCAGTTGGACTCACGCGGAAGGAAGAGGGCCATACCTAGCGAGCGATAAGACACGTAGGGCGAAGCTGCCGCGAGCCGGTGGACGACGCCAATAGAAGTAGTGCACCGGCCCCGCAGTCGCAACCAGTGGCTTCCGCTCCCCGCCTCGCGACGCTTTCGCGCTGTCGGTGGCATTCGGGTTGAAGCTGAGGATGCTGGCCGCAGGGCCAGCTCAGTCATTGACGCTACTCCTATCAAGGCGCCTGTGTGAGCAGCCCGCGAACCTAAGGTCCGAAAGCTCCGATTCACGATTCGCGGGACCCGCAACCGTGACGGCGGCTGCTCGGGCAGCGAGGTCGCGACTGGCCAACAGTGGAACTACGGATCCTTGACCAGGGAGGCCTGCCCGCCGGTCGAAACACTGACGCCGCTGCTCCGCGACGCGCGGACGAACTGCGCGCTCCTTCTTGCGCGAGGACCAGCAGCCGGACCACGTCGGTCACGACCCTCGCCCCGCGCCTGCTCCGAAATGCAGGAGCGGCCCGGCGTCAGGGTGTGCGGGCGGCTCAGGCGGCGAGCGGCGGCGTCTGGAGTGAGCGGCTGAGGGCTTGGCGCAGCTCGTGTGGGGAGTCGCTCGTGATCGCGTCGAGGCCAAACGGCAGCAGCGGCGCGAGGATCGCGGCGTGGTTGATCGTGCCGGTCGTGACGCTGAGCCCGGCGGCTCGGAGGTTTGCAACGAGCGGGCGGGAGAGGAGGAAGTGCTCGACGCAGACGCCGTGCAGGCCGGCGTGTCGTGCCCAGGCGGCGAGTGCGTGGATGCGGTAGTCGGCGATGATCACCAGCCGCGCCCGGAAGCCGAGTTCGGCGGCGAGCTCGCATGCACCGGACCAGAAGCTGATGATCTCGGTCCGCTCCCGCGCTGAGTGGTCGCGAAGACGCTCGCAGACGGCTCGCGCGGTGCGGCGCGCGAGGACTGGGTCGGCGTGCGCTTTGACCTCGAGCTGGAGCGGCGCGCCGGGCGGCGCGAGGTCGAGCAGCTCGTCGAGCAGCAGCGGGCGCTCGTCGCTTACGGTGCCGTCGAGGTTGCGCAGCCACCCCGCGCGGATCTCCACCGCGGTACGCTGATGCGCCCAGCCGAACACGGTGGTGCCGAGATCGAGCAGCGGGTCGTGCAGCAGCACGAGCTCGCCGTCAGCGGTCAGGCAGCAGTCCGTCTCGAGGCCGTCGAGTGGCTGCTGGATTGCGCGGTGGAGCGCCGCGAGCGACGAGTCAGGTCCGTACGCGCGGCCGAGGCGGTGAGCGTATAGCGCCGGGAGCACCCCAACAACTCTCGCGACACAGGCGCGCGTTCTCGTTACGAGCCTGCGACCGTCTTGTGAACAGGTTGTGCAGAACGCCGCCCGGGAGCCACCACCTATGCGATCAGCTGGCCGATGATGCGGGGGTGGCCGTCGACCTCCGCGTTGATGAGCGACTCGGCGCGCGAGAACCCGGCGATCCGGGCAAGCCGCTCCAGGCCGGCGTCCCCGAACCCCCAGTAAACGAGGTCGTCGCGCGCGTAAACCTCCCCCGGCTCGAAGACGCGGATCGCGGGGCCGTTTCGATCTTCCGCGTCGACGCCGTAGGTCTCGACCAGCACCGTGCCGCCATCCACGGTCCGCCCACGCAGCACGCGCAGCAGCCCGAGTGGGTTCTCGACCCTGTGCAGGATGC
>JADGPN010000677.1 GCA_017882465.1 Solirubrobacteraceae bacterium | reverse complement strand
AGGCACTCACGGTTGGACAGTGGCTCGGCCGCAACGATGCTGAACGAGTACGTGGAGCCACCGCGCCGGCATAAAAACTCGATGTAGTATGCGCCACGATCAAGCGTAACCGCGTAGTTCACGTTGGACGCTGCTGAACGGATCAGGATGTGACTACCATTGGGCGCGATCACCTCCAGGATGGGACCAGGCGTACCGTTTGCAGAGAATGTCACTTGTTGGCGATCCTTGATGTAGAACACGAACCAGTCTTGATCGTTGCTCGTGTCGATCGTCCCGGTGTATTGCGTGAACTCTGCAAGCGGGCCGTACGCTGTCACCTGCGTATCATTCGGTTCATACGGGTCCGCTTGGGCGACGGCAGTGCCATATCCCGCAAAGCCGGCCACCGCGCCCGCTGCCAGTAGCGCCGCGAGCCGTTTGATCTGTGTGTTGACGTCCATGCAAGCCTCCCTAGCGTTCGCAGTAGGTCGGACAATTGAGGTTGCGGCGAGGACCGACCGTTGACGGGAGCTGCCCAGCCCAAGTCGTACCGCCACAGGCACGATCACTGATCCCGGTGCCGCAGATCTGGCTGGAAGAAGCGCTCCCACAACCGCAGCGCCGGTGATACGAGCTCTCGGCAACCGATCGCCGACCGCAAAGCGTCCCCATTTGCAGGTAACTTTAGATAAGGACCATTAGCGAGCGTGGATTATGGAGAGCGCGGCCGCCGCTACCCGGCCCACCGCGGGCCGGGTAGCGTCATCTCGCGAGCGCGCGGCCGTTCATTTCCTGTCGAGCTTGTCCTTCACGTCCTCAGCCGCGCCCTCGGCCTTGTCCTTCACGTCCTCAGCCGCGCCCTGCGCCTTGTCGATGGCTGAGTCCACCTTGCCTTCGATCTTGTCGGTCTTCTCGCCCATGGCGGACCTCCTGGGTTCTAGTGGGTTGTAGCCAAGACACGTCGCCCTAGCGACGACGCACCAAACCAAACAATGATCGTCATAGCGAATGCCGCCGGACGGTGCGGTACACCGCGACCACGGACTGCTCTACAGCGAACCATCACCCCCGCCGTGCGTAGGTGCGGCCTCGACCCAGCAACGCGAACAACACGAGGATGACAACGAGCGCCCACAGCAGCGGACTCACGGCCACGCTTCCAACCAACGCCAACACGATCAGAACGACAAGCAAAGCGACGATCGGGTCCATGCCTAGGATCCTATGCCGAATCGTGACACTGTCATCCGTAGCGCCCACTGAGGAAGGAGCCGGGAAACGTGTGGGAAGCCAGGTGAGCGGGCTGGCAGACGAGCGCATTGGATCTCTTGAGCCGGTTCACGGCGATCACAACCCTCGTGGCATGAACGTGGAGTTCCTCTCCCACGGGACCAATCCCTTGTTTGAAGGCCTCCGCCAAACAGGCCTGCATCAACCCGTTGAAGCAGCGGGCCAATACGAACACGGATTGGTACGCGAGACGCGACTCGTCGCAACGGTCCGGTCGTCGCGACGACGGCGAACCGCCGGCGCGCAGCGCATCGAGCGTCTGGCCGCCCTCGATCAGGGGCGAGGGCACGCGCGGCGCTCGGGAGTCGATCGGCGCCCGGATCGCCGGCCCCTCGTCGAGCAACAGGATGTCGGTGACGTTGTCGACCAGCGTCGTGATCGTCAGCAACTCGACCGGCTCCAGGCCGATCGTCTCGAGCTCGCTGATGACCGGAACCTTTCTCTCGCGGTCCACGCCCGCGAACAACCGAGGACAAGCACCCCGGGGGAAAGGCAAGGGGCGCAGGGTATGTTGGCAGACCACCCGAGGCAACAGACCACCGATCGCCCCACCGCTCACTCGCTCTGTCGGCTCGCGCCCCGCCGGGCCGGGCGGCGACGTCGTCGACCGCTTGCTGGTCAGCGTGTTCTTCGGACAGTGCTACGCGGCCGCCCGCCGCCGGCTACGCCACCCGCAGCGCCGCATGCCACCAGCCACGGGCGTCCCTCGGCTTCCCGCTCGCTGACGCTTGGCACGATGACGGCGGCTTTCCGGTTCGATGGTCGGGCCGGGCCACTGGAGACCCGCATTTGAGCCGGGGCGGGATGACGCCGGCCGCCGAAGCGTTAGGGTTGCTCTATATGGGCGTCGCTGCGGGGTCTAATCCGCCGTCGGAGTGCCAGCCGATCCTGATCACTGGCGTGACGGGCTTTGTGGGGATGGAGGTCATGGTGCGCTTTTTGCAGCGCAGCCAGCGGCACGTGTTCGCGTTGATCCGCGCGCGGAACGACGCCGATGCCGACCAGCGCCTGCGCGCGGTGCTGGCCACCGCGTTCGGTGATCCCGACGCCCATCCCGGCCGTGTGACCGCGGTGGCGGCCGACATCGAGCTTCCCGGCCTCGGCCTGGAGCCCGGACGGTTGGACGAGCTGGCCGAGCAGGTCGACCGGGTGCTGCACGCGGCGGCCTCGGTGTCGTTCGAGCTCGGGCTCGCCGAGTCGCGCGTAATCAATGTGTGCGGCACCCAGAACATGCTCGCCTTCGCTGACCGCGCCCACCAGCGTGGCGGCCTGGAGCGGTTCACCTATGTCTCCACCGCTTATGTCGCCGGCACCCATCGCGGTGAGTTCTCCGAGCAGGACTACGACGTGGGGCAGGGGTTCCGCAACCCGTACGAGCGCTCCAAATGGGAGTCTGAGGGCAACGTGCGGGCGGCGGCGGATCGCTTGCCGGTGCAGATCGCGCGCCCCAGCATCATCGTCGGCGAGCAGGCGAGCGGCTGG
>JADGPN010000025.1 GCA_017882465.1 Solirubrobacteraceae bacterium | reverse complement strand
TTCCAGAGCACGAGCGCGTTGAGCGCGAAGCCGAGCGCGCCGAGTTGGTCTTCTTGGCCTTCTCGGTAGGGCTGGCGGGCTCGTTCGATCGCCACCGCTCATGGGTCAGCGGGCTGCCGGAGTTCTCCGGAGAGCTTCCGACGGCTGCGCTCGCGGAGGAGATCGAGACGCCCGGCGAGGGCCAGATCCGGGCCCTGATCGTGCACGCCGGCAACCCGGTCCTGTCGGCTCCCAACGGCCCGCGGCTGGAGCGAGCGCTGCCCGGCCTGGAGCTGATGGTCTGCTTCGACCTCTACCTGACCGAGACCAGCCGCCACGCGGACTACATCCTGCCCCCGCCGAGCCCATTGGAGACCTTGGAGTACGACCTCGCACTGAGCCTGCTCGCGGTCCGCAACGTCGCTCACTACTCCCCGCCGCTGTTCACCCGGCCGCCGGGAGCCCGGGACGACTGGGAGGGGCTCGCGGGCCTGACGAACCGGCTGTTCGCCCGGGATCGCCGCGGGCGGGTCGGCGCGCTGGCCTTCCGCACCGCGGTGCAGCGCCTCGGCGCCGACGGCCTGCTCGACCTGCTGCTGCGGCTGGGCCCCTACGGGCACCCGGCCGGCGTGGCTGGCCTGATCCGGCGCACGATCGGCCGCGGGCCGATCGCCGGAGCGATCGAGAGCCGGCTGCGGGGCTCCTGGGGAGCGGGAGATGGGCGACCGCGCTGCCATCCGGGGACCGGCTGCCGGCCGGTGTGCCGGCCACCGGCCTGACGCTGGCCACGTTGGGGGACCATCCCCATGGGCTCGATCTGGGCCCGCTCTCGCCCCGCCTGCCCGAGCGTCTGTTCACCGAGGACAAGCGGGTCGACCTCGTGCCCGAGATCTACGTGGCCGACCTGGAGCGGTTGCGCGCCACGCGAGTCGATCAGGCCCGGGTCGGGGGGGCTGGTGCTGATCGGTCGGCGGCACCTGCGCAGCAACAACTCGTGGATGCACAACAGCCGGCGCCTGGTGAAGGGCAAGTCCCGCTGCACGCTGATGATTCATCCCGCCGACGCGGCGGACAGGGGCCTCGAGGATGGCGCGCCCGCCATCGTCCGCTCCCGCACCGGCGACCTGCGGATCCTCGCCGAGGTCACCGCTGCGCTGATGCCGGGCGTGGTCAGCATCCCGCACGGCTGGGGACATGACCGCGACGAGGTCGGCTGGAGCATCGCCGAGGCGAACGCCGGTGTCAGCATCAACGACCTCACCGACGAGCGCCGGGTCGATCCGCTGAGCGGGACGGCGGCGTTCAGCGGTGTGCCGGTGCAGGTCCGGGCCGACAGCCGCGTCGGCGCCGAGCTCATCGCCGGCGCCGAGCGCGGCTGAGCCGCCTACAGCGCGCCCTCGGGCGGTCCGATGCTCGCCGCCTCGGGCCCGAAGCGCTGCACGTATGATCGGCGGCTGCTATGACCGATGACGCCATTCGCCGACTCGACGCTCTGATCCACGTTGGGCTGAGGCTCGCGCGCTCGGCCAAGACCGGCCGGATTCTGCTCGCGCGGGCCGCGGATGCGATCGATCTCGCGTGGGTCCCGCGTCCGTGGGGGGACGAGATCGCCACCGAGCTCGAAGCCTCCCGGCAGGCGACGCGGGATCCGATCCCCCCCAAGCGCGTCGAGCAGGCACTGCGCCACGCCTGGAGGTCCAAGCCCGCCGATGAGCTCGACGAACTCGATCTGGAGCCGGTCGCGGTCACCCCGACCGCGCAGGTGCACCGCGGCGTGCTCGAGGGTCAGCCGGTGGCGGTCAAGGTTCTGCGGCCCGGCCTCTCGGCCACGATCCGCCAGGACCTGGTGCTGCTCGAGGGCCTGCTCGGACCGCTGCGGTCCGCGTTCCCCGCGATCGACGCCAAGCGCCTGCTGGTCGAGTTCCGCGAACGGGTGCTGGAGGAGTTCGACCTCGAGGCTGAGGCCACCGCGCAGCGCCGCTTCCACCGCGCCCTGCGCAATCACCCGTACCTCAGCGTTCCGGCGCCGGTCATGAGGCTGGCGCACGAGGGCGTGCTGGTCAGCGCCTGGGTCGACGGCGTTCCGATCCGCCGGGCCCCGGACGCCGATCAGGCAGCGCGGCG
Source organism: Solirubrobacteraceae bacterium (assembly GCA_017882465.1). Classification (GTDB taxonomy): domain Bacteria; phylum Actinomycetota; class Thermoleophilia; order Solirubrobacterales; family Solirubrobacteraceae; genus Palsa-465. The sequence continues at coordinate 25,460 of JADGPN010000025.1, read as the reverse complement.
ACTGCTGGTGTTCGCGCTCGGCTCGGCACGCACCGGGATGGTGCACGCCGACCTCGATCCCGAGGACGTGCTCGTGCTGGCCGACGGCGGGCTCGCGATCCTCGACTTCGGCGCCAACCGGACGGTGCTGCCAGAGCGCCTGGCCGACTCGGCCGCGGCTCTCGACGCGTTCGCAGACGATGACCCGGCGGCCTTCGCCGCCGCCGTGGAGCGGCTCGGCTGGCTGAGCGCCGGCGACGGACCGGCGGCGCTGGCCCTGGCCAAGCGGGCGCTCGGCGAGCTGACCGGCCCAGGCCCGGCGCGGCTCGATTCCGGCGCGGTCCTCGCCGCGCGTGACCGGCTCTTCGAGGACCCGAGTGCGGCCGAGCTGATCCTGGCCGCCGCGCTGCCCCCAGCGGACCTGTGGCCGGCGCGCGGTGTCGCTCAGCTGTTCGGGACGATCGCCCGGGTCGGGGCGACCGGGGACTGGGTGGAGCTGGCCCGCGCGGTGCTGCGCGACGGCTGGGACACGGTCGCCGGCTGATCGAGGCAGGCCGGCACCTCTACGGGTTCCGCCCTGCCCGTGAGCAGGACGCTTCCGCGTGAGGTGATCTCGAGCGGGCGCGTGAGCGCGTCGCGGGTCTCGCAGAGAACAGCAGGGTTCGGCCGGCGCCAGCTCCTGCAGGCGGCGTCAGGCGGTGTCCGGGGGATGATCGACGACCGCTGCCGGGTGTTCTTCGACCCCGACGAGGGCCACCACTTCTTCCGCCGCCGGCTCCGCGAGATCCTGGGGGTGCTGGTCGGCCGTCAGGCCGGCGCTGGGCGCCGCACCTGAGCCGCCCCCTGCGCGCCGCGGCGCGCCCAGTCGCAGATAGAGCGCGGGCAGCACGAACAGGTTCATCAGCGTCGATGTGGCCAGTCCACCGAGAATCACGATCGCCATCGGGTTCTCGATCTCCTGGCCGGGCCGGTCGCCGTAGAGGACCAGCGGCGCCAGCGCCAGCGCCGTGGCCAGCGCGGTCATCAGAATCGGCGAGAGGCGCTCGCTCGCTCCGCGCATCACGAGGCCGAAGCCGAACGCCTCGCCCTCCCGATGCTCGAGGTGCTGGAGATGGCTGATCATCAGGATCCCGTTCCGGGCGGCGATCCCGAGCACGGCGAAGAAGCCCACCAGCGCGCCGAGAGAGACGGTGCCGACCGCCCCCCAGGCGGTCAGGACGCCGCCGACGAGCGCCACCGGGAGGGTCACGAACATGATCGCCGCGAGCCGCACGCTGCGGAACGCGGCCTGGAGCAGGAGCAGGATCGCGATCGCGGCCGCGATCCCGAGATCGAGCAATCGGTTCTGGGCCGCCTGGCGCTCGGCCGCTTCGCCGAGCAGCTCGAAGCGGTAACCGAGCGGGAGGTGGATCCGGGCCAGCCGGGCGCGGACCGCGGCGGTGACCGATCCCAGGTTCTGTCCGCTGACGTTGGCTTCGACGTCAGCGTTGCCCGAGCCGTTGTAGCGGGTGATGTCGCTCGGCGTCGCGTTGACCCTGAGGTCGGCCACCTGGCCGAGTTGCACATGGCCGCCGCCGGGAGTGTCGATCATCAGCCGCTCGACGTCGCTGAGGCTCGAGCGGCTGCCCGGCGTGCTGAACACCGAGACGCCGAGGAAGCGCCCGTTCTGTGTCACGTCGCCGGCCTCCTGGCCGCCGAAGATCGTGGCCGCGGCCCGGCGCACCGCCCCGGGGGTGAGATCGTAGCGCTGGGCGGTCGCCGCGCGGACGGTCTCCTGGATCTGCGGGATGAATCCCTGTGACTGCGGATGCACGTCGACGAGGCCGGGAACGCCGCCGAGAGCCGCGGTGACCTGTTGCGAGGCGTGCTGAAGCTGCCCGAAGTCGGGCCCCAGGATTCGCACCACGAGGTCCTCGCTGGTGTTCGAGATCGTCTCGTCGATCCGCTCGTGGAGATAGGTCGTGACGTCGAGGTAGGTTCCCGGGAACGACGCGCCGACGGCGCGGACCGCAGCGAGAGTCTTCGTGCGGTTGGCACCCGGGGCGAGGCTCATCCATTGCTCGGAGAACTCCGGGCCGGCGATCTCCTCGCCGAGCAGCGCCTGGCCGATGTGGGCGCCGACGTGCGTGAGGCCGGGGATCTGGAGGAGCTTCTGCTGCAGCCGCGTCACCACTCGCTTCATCTCCGGCAGCGACGTCCCCGGCTTGGTGTCGAAGTGCATCAGGAAGTCCTGCTCGTTGAACGACGGGAACAGGTCCTGGCCGAGACTCGGGAGCACCAGGGCCCCGGCCGCGATCGCCACCACCACGGTCGCGACGGCCCATCGCGGCCGGCGCAGGACCGGTGCCAGCAGCGCCGCGTAGCCGCGCTTGAGCACGCGCATCAGCGGCGGGTCCTGGACGCCGAGCCGGGCGCTCGGGAGCAGGATCATCGCCAGCGCGGGCGTCACGGTCAGAGCGACGAGCATCGAGGCGAGCACCGCCAGGCCATACGCGAGCGCCAGCGGCTGGAAGAACGATCCCGTGAGACCGCCGACGAACACGACCGGGAGCACGGCGACGATGTTGATCAGCGTCGCATAGAGAATCGCGGTCCGGACCTCCAGCGACGAGGCGAGCAGGAGCGTCAGCGGCGTCGTGCGCCGTCCCCGGGCTCGCCACAGCCGCAGGCGGCGGACGATGTTCTCCATGTCGATGATCGCGTCGTCGACGACCACGCCGACGGCGACCGCGAAGCCGGCCAGGACCATCGTGTTGATGTTGGCCCCCTCCGCGTCGAGCACGATCGCCGCCGCCGCCAGGGAGAGCGGGATCGCGAGCAGGCTGACCAAGGCGGCGCGCCATTCGAACAGGAACGCCAGCAGGACGAAGACCACCAGCACGCAGCCGAGCACGACGGCAAAGCCGAGGTTGCTGATCGCCGTGTGGATGAAGGTCGACTGGCGGAAGATGTGTGAGTCGATGTGAATGCCGCGCAGCGCCGGGGCGAGCGCGGCCAGCGCGCGGTCGATGCCGCTCGTGACCTCGAGCGTGTTCGCGCCGGGGAACTTCTCCACCACCAGCATCAGGCCCGGGCCCGCGTTGACCACGGCATCGCCGATCAACGGCGGATGGTCGTAGACGACGCGTGCGACGTCGCCGATCGTCAGCGTCCTGGACCCGCGCCGGGCGAGTGGGATCGACGCGAGCTGCTGCGGGGTGGTGACGGCCTGGACCTTGCGGATGTTCAGCCGCTGGTTGGGTGTCTCGATGAAACCGCCGGTCCCGACCGCCGTGCCGGTGGTGAACGAGAGCAGACCCGCGTCGACGGCGTCGGAGGTGGCACTCAGCAGCTGGTCGAGCGCAACATGGTCGGCGACCATCTGCGGCACGTCCGCCTCGACGTCCACCTCCTTGCGCTGCTCTCCCCACATCGCGACGTTGGCCACCCCGGGGACGTGCAGGAGACGGTTGCGGATCGTGTAGAGCGCGACCGTGGACAGATCGAGCGGCGACGAGGTCTTCGAGGTCAGGGCGATCTGCATCACCCGGCTGGTGGCCGAGACGATCGGGTACAGCGCGGGTGGGGCGGCCCAGCTCGGCAGCGTCGGGGCCGACGCGGAGAGGCGCTCCTGGACGAGCTGGCGGGCCTGAAGCACGTCCGTGCCGCCCTTGAAGTACAGGAAGATCGCCGACAGCTGCGGGACCGATTCCGAGCGGATCTCGTTGACGCCGGGAACGCCCTGCAGCGCGTTCTCGAGCGGCACGGTCACCAGCTGCGCCACCTCCGACGGCGAGAGCCCCAGGCATTCGGTCTGGATCTCGACGCTGACCGGTGCGAACTCGGGGAACACATCGACCTTCTGGTGGCCCAGCGTCTGGACACCGAACAGCACCAGCGCGGCGGCCGCCGCCACGACGAGGTAGCGGAAGCGCAGGCTCGAGCCGATGATGAAGCGCATGCCTCAGCGACCCAGGCGGATCTCGGTGCCGCCGTTGCCCCCGGGCCGCGCAAACGGCATCAAGTCTGCCCCAGGACCCCGGTCTGGACGCCCAGCAGCTCCTCGGCCCCGATCGTGACCACGCGGGTGCCGGGCGGTGGTCCCTTGACCAGGTAGACCGAGCCTCCCGAGATGTGATCGACCGTGATCGGCAGCTCGGCGAAGGTGAGCGAAGACAGGCTGGTGAAGAGGTAGGTGTTGCCGCTGGGGTCGTAGATCAGGGACGAGTACGGAACGACCACGGTGGGACCGTCCCGATGCGGCGCCGGCACGCTCTGCACGGTCCCGGTCTGGAGCCCCAGCCGTTGCGCTCCCAGCGGCGTGAGCACGATCCGCCCGGTCGAGCTGCCGGGTATCTGGACCAGCCGGCCGGAGACCGGGATGTGCGGGGAGCTCGAGCTGCCACAGGCCGCGAGCGAGAGCCCGGCGAGCGCGAGGCTGGTGGCGAGCAGGCGTCTGGGCTCGAGCATCCGGATCACCTCAGGACCATCGGCGGAGACTCGGCGGCCGCCCAACTGGGGACATCGTCGGCCTCGGGCACGGCGATCGGATCGACCGGTCCCAGGGTCAGCTGCACGGCCGGGAGGATCAGCAGGTTCAGCAGCGTGGTGCTGACCAGGCCACCGAGCATCACCGCCGCCGCGGTGTGCGTCAGCTCGTTGCCGGCGACGTCGCCCATGACCACGAACGGCAGCAGGATCGCGGCGGTCACGATCGCGGCGGCCAGCGCAGGTTCGAATCGCTCCGCCGCTGCGCGCGCGACGATCTCACGCCTGAGCGACCCGCCGTCGGCGGCCTGCCGGCGGCGCGTGTGCTCGACGAGCAGCAGCCCCTGACGGGCGGAGAAGGCGAGCACCCCCAGCAACCCGGCGCAGGCGGCGAGCGAACCCGTATCGGAGCCTCCCAGCGCCACCAGCAGGCCGCCACTGAGCGCCACCGGGATCACCAGGAACAGGAGCAGGGCCAAGCGCCAGCTGGCCACCGCCGCCTGCAGGAGCAGCAGGATCCCGATCGCCGCGGCCAGGACGTAGGAGATGAACACGGTGTGCGAGGTCGGATCGTCAGGGGTGCCGCCCTGGATCTCGGCGTGGTACTCGAGCGGGAAGGTGAGCGTCGCGAGCCCTCTGCGCACCTGCCCGCTCGCCGGGCTGACGCTGCCTCGCTGCACCTCGGCGCTGATGTCGACATAGCGCGAGACCGCTTGACGCCGGATATCGACCGGGTCCGGCCTGACACTCACCTGCGCGATGTCCCTGAGCCGGGCATGGCCACCCCTGGAGCTGTCGATCAGCAGGTTCCGAACGCTCGAGAGGCTTCCCGCTACGGCAGGCCGGCCGCGAACGACGACGTCGAACACGGCCTGGTCCTCGAAGAAGTTGCCCACCGCCAGACCGGAGATCAGGGTCGAGGCCTCGCGCCTGGCGTCGCCGGGCAGCACGCCCGCGCGCAGCGCAGCCGCGTCGTTGATGGCGACCTCGATGTTCGGCTCCTGCGTCGGCAGCTGGATCCGGGCGGGGCCGAGTCCGTTGACGTGGGACATGATCGCGCCGACCCGATGGGCGAGCGTGCCGAGCACGGCGTAGTCCTCGCCGTAGACACGGACGTCGACCCGGTGGTCGGCCGGCGCGAGCACACCGGCCATCACGCCCTGCTCGTAGGTGCCGACGCTCGCCTGCATCCCGGGCACCGAGCCCACGGCCTGCTGCACGGCCGCCCGCGCGTGCTCATAGTCGGCGCCTGGCTTGATCGCCACGTAGATCTGCCCGGAGCTGGTGTTGACGATCTCGTCGGCACTGACCGCCCGGCCCAGCGTCGCCCCCACATCGCCCACGGCGGGGATGCGGCGCAGCACCTCGAGCACCCGGCCGGTGATCCTGTCCATCTCGGGCAGCGAAGTTCCCGCTGGGCCGTTCCACTGCACGATCAAGTTGCGGTCCCGGAACGAGGGTGCCGAGGGCTCGCCGAGGAAGGGAAGCACGGCGACGGCCGCGAGGCCGATCACGCACACCCCCAGCAGCACCGGGCTCGGGGTGCGAAGGCTGCGGTCGAGCAGGCCGGCGTAGGCGGATTTCACCCGGCGCAGCGAGGGCGCATGACGCGGCAGCGGGCGTCCGCGATCGAACAGCAGCATCGCCAGCGCCGGCGTGAGCGTCAGCGCCACGACCATCGAGACGATCACCGCGAAGGTGAACGAGAGCAGCATCGGGTGCACGAACGTCGCGGCCAGGCCCTGGGAGAAGAAGACCGGAGCAACCGAAAGAAGCACGATCAGGGTCGCGTAGGCGAGCGGGCTGCGCAGCTGTGCGCAGGCATCGATAACGACAGCTCCGATCGACGACGAGTCGGCGTCGGCGTCGCCGTCGCGGTTCGGGCCGGCGTGACGCTCGCGCACCCGTCGTGCGATCTCGTGCGCCGCGCCGACCCCGTCGTCGACCACCACCACCGTCGCGACCAGCAGGCCCAGCACCACGAGCGGAGTAAGCGTGTAGCCGAGCGCGTCGAGCAGCAGCAGGGCGCTCAGCAGCGACACCGTCGCGCTGACGAGGGCGATCACCGCCGCCCGCGCCGCGCCGAACAGGGCGATCAGCGCCAGCAGCCCGAGCACCGCGCCGATGGCGACCGCCAGCGCCAGATTGTGGAGCCCGTCGGAGACGTAGCTCGCCGGCCTGAAGAACGAGCTGTCGATGGTGACTGCGGGCAGAGCGGGCCGGAGCTCGTCGAGGGCTCGCTGCACCCCGCGGGTCACACCGAGCACGCTCGCCGAGGGGAGCTTCTGGATCATCAGCACGAGGCCGGGGCGGCCGCGGACGAAGCCGTCGCCGATCAACGGCTGATGGTCCTGCACGACCGTGGTCATGCCACCCAGGGGCTGCCGTGCCGGCGCGCCGGCAATCGGCACGGCGGCAAGGTCCCTGGGAGTCCCGAGCGGGAGCAGCGGCCTGATCTCCAGGCGCTGATTGGGGCCGTCGAGGAATCCACCCGTGCCCGGAGCAGCGCCCTCGAGGTAGCTGAGCGGCGAGACGAGCTGGGAGTTCCCGGCGGTGTTGATGATTTGCTGCAGGGTGATCCCGTGCGCAGCCAGCGCCGATGGATCGACCAGAACCTGGAGCTGGCGATCCTGCTGGCCGAAGATGGCCACGTTGGCAACGCCCGGCACGCCTGAGAGCCGGGGCTTGATGATCCAGCGAGCCAGGTAGGAGAGCTCGATCCCGCTCAGTGCACTTGAGCTCAGCCCGATCATCATCACCCGGCTCGACGTGGACAGCGGCTGGATCAGCAGCGGCGGCTTTGACACGTTGGGCAGCGAGAAAGCGTTGGTCAGCCGCTCCTGCACCAGCTGCCGGGCGTGCAGGAGCGTCGTCCCGGGCTCGAAGGACAGGTCGATCGACGACACTCCCGGGACCGAGTTCGAGCGCATGTCCCAGACGCCCATGATGCCGTCGAGCAGGTTGTTCTCGAGCGGCACGGTCACGTACTGCTCGACCTCCTTGCTCGAGAGACCGAGCGCCTCGGTCTGGACCTCCAGCACCGGGCCCGAGCCGAGCTCTGGAACCACGTCGCCCGGCATCTGCTGGAGCGAGTTCGCGCCGAGCACGATCATCCCGGCTGCCGCCCCCACCAACAGCATGCGAAAGCGCATGGCGCCGGAGAGCAGCGCGCGGATCATCGGTGGCTACGACCCGCCGTGGCCCGGCGCGTGAGCCAGGACCCCGACTTCAAGTATGTAGAGTGCGACATCCGGCCCCAGACCTCCAACTGCCCCATAAGAGGGCTCTCAGAGCCCCAAGCAAAGCGTATTCCCGCAATGCCGGAAATGCAAGATGAGGTGCAGCAGGCGCAGCGCCTCAGCCGGGCCCAGGCTCGGCTGTTGCTGGTGGAGGACGACGAGAAGCTGGCCTGCACACTGGCCCGCGGTTTGGAGCACGAGGGCTACGTCGTCGACGTGTCCCACACGGGGCACGACGCCATCGGCCGGGCGGACGCGCGCGACTACGACGCCGTGGTGCTCGACGTGCTGCTCCCAGGCGCCAGCGGTCACGACGTCTGCAGGCAGATACGCACCCGCGACCGATGGGTGCCGGTGATCATGCTGACCGCGATCGGAGAGGTGAGTGATCGGATCCGCGGGCTCGATGCGGGCGCGGACGACTACCTCGTCAAGCCGTTCGATTTCGGCGAGCTGCTGGCGCGACTGCGGGCGCTGATCCGCCGCGGCCCATCCGAGCGGCCGCGCGTGCTCGAGGTCGGAGCGCTGCGGGCCGACCCGATGACCCGCGTCGTGACCTGGGCAGGCCGCGAATCCGAGCTGACGCCGCGTGAGTTCGAGCTGCTCCAGCACCTGATCCGCCGGCCGGGACAGCTGGTCTCGAGGGCGCAGCTGCTCGATCAGGTGTGGGCCGAGGACTACTCCGGCTCGCCGAACGTGGTCGACGTCTACGTCGGATACCTGCGCCGCAAGCTGGAGCACGAGGACGGTCCCCCGCTGATTCGCACCGTTCGCGGCGCGGGGTTCATCCTGGAGCCACGTTGAAGCTCCCGATCCGGGTGCGGCTGACCGCCGCCTACGCGCTGTTCCTGGCCGTGATCCTGACCTCGTTGTGCGCCTTCCTGGTCGTGAAGCTGCGATCGGACCTGCGCTCGAGCATCGACCGAGAGGTGCGCACGAGCTCGGCCACGATCACGGCCAACTACGTCGATGAGGGAGCCGGGGGATTCCGCGAGATCAGCGCGGCCGCGCTGCTGAGAAGCGGGTCGTACGCGCAGCTGCTCGACGCCCGCGGCCGCGTGCTCGTCGGCTACGGCGGCGACGCGGCACAGGACCCGATCCTCTCCGCCGCCGGGCTGAGCACGCTCGTCAAGCCGCGTTTGTCCGATCAGGATCTGGGCGATTCGCCACAGCCGTATCGCGTCCTGACGGTCCCGCTGCGCCATCAGGGGCGCCGGGAGTTCGTGGTGGTCGCCGAGTCCCTCCAGGGGGTCGACGAAGCGGTGCGGAAGATCCTCATCCTGATGCTGATCGCAGCGCCGGTCGCGCTCGCCGTGGCCGGGATGGGAGGCTGGCTGCTGGTGCGCAACGCGCTGCTCCCGGTTGACCGGATGCGCAGAAAGGCGGACCAGATCGGGATCGATCACCTGCACCAGCGACTGGCCGTGCCCGATCAACGGGATGAGATCGCAGCGCTTGCGGTGACGCTGAACGCGATGCTCGATCGGCTCGAGGCCGGGGTCAATGCCCGGCGGCAGCTGATCGCCGACGCGTCGCACGAGCTGCGGACGCCGCTCGCGGCCATGCGCGCAGAGCTCGACGTGAGCCTGCGGGATCGCGAGCGGACCCCCTCCGAGCGCGCAGTGCTGGAAAGCGTCCGCGAGGACGTGGTCAGGATGAGCCGCACGGTCGACAACCTGCTCATGCTCGCCCGCGCGGACGAAGGAGCGCTCGAGCTCGTGTGCGGCCCGGTCGACCTGGACAGAACCGTGGAGGCCGCGTCCCTGTCGCTGCAGACGCTCGCGGACGCGAAGGGCGTGCACCTCATGCTCGCGGGAGACGGGGCGACCGCCCAGGCTGACGACCACCGTCTGCAGCAGGCGCTCAGCAACCTGATCGAGAATGCGATCAAGTACACGCCAACCGGGGGTGAGGTGGTGGTCTGGACCTGGAGACGCGGCGAGAGGGCCGGCGTCACGGTCACCGACACCGGCCCGGGGATCCCGGAGCCTGACCGGGCACGCATCTTCGATCGCTTCTACCGGGCGGACCGAGCCCGCGGCCGCGAGCACGGTGGCAGCGGGCTGGGGCTGGCGATCTGTCAGGAGATCGCGAAAGCCCATGGCGGCACGGTGTCGGTGGAAAGCGAGGAGGGCCGGGGCAGCGCGTTCTCGCTGGAGCTGCCCGCGGAGACCATGCCTCTCGCCTCGGAGCACGTGGTCGGGGCAACCTGACGGACCGGCCCAGGCGACGAGGTCGAGGTCGTCCTCTCACGGCGCTGAGCCGGCGCGGGCCAGACCACGATCGCGGCGCGCGACGCCCGCGGGCCAGTTCCGTTCCTAGGGCTTGTACAACCGCTCGAGCAGGTTCTCCATCGCGGGCGAGGTCTGGTCGTTGCCCGGACAGCAGGTCGGGCCGCCCACGGCGCTGATCCCGATCTCGAGGTGAGGCCCGGTCGACAGCCCGACGATCCCGCAGCCGACCTCGGCGATCGGCTGACCGGCATGCACCACGGTGCCGACCGGCACCAGCGCGGGAAGCGCATGGCCGTAGTAGATGTAGCGGCCGTGGAGCGGGCCGCCGGTCACCCTCAGCACGGGGGCGGCCGGGCCGAATCCGGACACGCCCTCCTGCACGATGATCCCGTTGGCGACCGCGAGCAGCGCCGCGGACGGTCCGCAGGCGGCTCCGACGGTCGAGATGTCGACGCCCTGATCGGGGGACCACGTGCTCGGCGGCGCAACCACGGACAGGGGCGCGATCGGGAACACGAAGCCCTGCCCGGCGTTCAGCGAGTTGAGTTCCTGGACGATCTTCAGCTCGCGCTTGACCTCAGCCAGCGACGGAGCGTGGGCCTTCGGATCCCCCACCGGGGTATCCGGCGAGGCGGCCGGCGGCAGCACTGCTCCCGCGGTCGGATCGATGGCCTGCGGGTGGGCGTGAAACCCGCCCGTGGCGCTCGGCGGCCGGCCCTGTCCGAGATCGCCGGTGCTGCCGGCGCTCGACCCGCACCCGGCGAGAGCGAGCAGCCCGGTCAGGGCCGCCGCCAGTGCGATGCCACGAGCGAAGTGCATGCGCAGAGTTCAGCAGACCGAACCGGCAGCGGCGCCGGAACGAGTGAGCCGCGCCTCAGGCCGCCGGCGGCGGACCGGGGTGGGCGGCGCCTCAGGCCGCCGGCGGCGGACCGGGGTGGGCGGCGCCTCAGGCCGCGGCCCGGAGCCCGGCGATCGGCGGCCGTTCGACCGGCTCGCGATCGAGCACCTCGGGCCCGCTGGCCCCCGGCGCCAGAAACGTGGCCGGCAGCGGGCCGCGGAGACGCCCCTCGCGCTCGAGCCGCGTGGCCACCGCCTGCAGCACCGCGTGGGCCATCGGACCCAGGTCGCGCAGCGGCTGATGCGCGTTCTGGCGCACATCGAGATCGACCTGCGCCAGGGCGTCGATCCCGACCTCGGTGTAGGCATCGAGCAGCAGCGCGATGTCGACTCCGTAGCCGGTCACGAACGGGAGCCGCTCGAGCAGGTCGCGACGGGCGGCGATCTCGCCCGCGAGTGGCTGCTCCACCGCCGCGAGGTCGGGATAGAAGAGATTGAGCAGCGGGCGGGCAGTCAGCTCGGTGACTCGCCCGCCCTCGTCGGGAAGCGTGGTTGCGCCGATTCGGAACGGGCGTTTGTAGAACCCCTTGACGAACGAGAGGCCCGTCTCGCAGAGCAACGGCCCGAGCAGGCCGCAGGCGAAATGTGTCCCGAAGCGCTCGGAGTCGGCGTCCAGGAAGCACACCACCTCGCCGGTGAGCACGTGCAGAGCGCGCCACATGGCGTCGCCCTTGCCCAGCACCGGGCCGAGCTCGGGCATCAGCGCCTCCTGGTCATATACCTCGACCCCGAGCTCGCGGGCGATCGCTGCCGTCCCGTCGGTCGAATGGTCCACCACCACGATCTGATCGACCGCGCCGAGCTCGCGCAGAGGCAGCAGGCTCTCGAGGATGGCGCCGATCGTGCGGGCCTCGTCGCGGGCGGGCAGGCAGATCGAAACCGATGCCTCTCGCTCGGCGGCCAGGCGCGCCGCTGGGAAGTCGCCGTGGCCGAAAGTGTTCCTGCGATACCAGGACCTTGCCCTGCTGGACATGGCCCGAAGGATGACGGACTGACCCGACGGGGGTAGCTCCGATATCCGAGGCCGCGGGTCAGGGCTCGGACTGAGCTACGTCCGCGTCGCGCGTCAGCCGGACCCTGAGCGACTCCACCCCCGGCGCCGCCCCGGACACCGGCTCGGAGACGAGCTGATCGCTGAGGCGCTCGAGCAGAGAACCCACGCCCGGGAGCGAGGTGTCGGCCACCAGCGCGTCTGCGCCCCCCTCGGCAAGCGGACCGATGCGAAGATCGAACCCGCCCTCGCGCTCCGTGACGCCGATCCGCACGAGCTGGTCGGCGGAGCGAGCGGCCGCGCCCGTGGCGAGTGCGTCGCTCACCAGCTGGGCGTCAGAGAGCCGGTCGATCGAGAAATCGGCCCGCGCCGCCAGCAGCGAGATCAGCCTCCCGAACACGCTCGTCGTGGGCACGCCGGGGGTGATCGCGAGCATGATCCCGTCGCCGGGGGCGGGACCATCGCGGGCCAGCTGACTGGTGTCCGCGAACACTCTGGCGAAGTCCGGCGTGGGCCTCATCGGATCTGGGACCGCCGCACTGAGAACCGCGAACAGCATCTGGACCTCGGTCCCCGAGGCGCCGGCCCGGATCGCGAACTCGTCCGACAGCTCCGCGATCAGCGACAACCCGAACCCGAGCGCGGAGTCCCCCGATTGGGTCGCCGGGTTCGGCGCCAGGGGCATCGAGGGCTTGAAGTCCGTGCCCCTGTCGCGCACGCTGACGACGAGGCCCTGCGCAAGCAAGGTCATCTCCGTCTCGACCGGCCCGTAGTCGCCGGGATAGGCGTGCACGACGACGTTGGTGCATGCCTCGGTGACGGCGATCTTCATGTCCGCGCACTGTGCCGTGTCCACTCCGAGGTCGTCGGCCAGGCCTGCGAGCACCTGTCGGATCAGCGCGACGTTGGATGCCACCGCGGGCAGCGTCAACCGTACGCTGGGGCTCCGGTCCGCCTGTCCTGGGCGTATGTCTTCACTCAATTCCGAAATCACCTTCCTGGCACTCTGCGCGTCTCCAGCGGCGATGCTTCCTGTATCGGCGCTTGCGGCGGTCGCCAAACCTGGCCGGTCATGCCCACTCGGAGCGCTGGTTGCGGAGGCTACCCCAAGCGAACGCCGGGATCGGGGGGGGTGAAGAATGTCTTCGGCTCGTGGAGTCCGGGGAGCCCGGCCTACATCCGAGCGTTCTCGATTCGCCGGGCCACGGTCTCGGTCCACTCGGCGGCGCCGAAGCGCTCGCGCACCGCGGCGGCGGCGGCCTCGTGATCGTAGGGCACCCGGCGGTGCTCGATCCGGGTGTCCTCGTGCAGCAGCGCGTAGGCGGCGCGGGGATCGCCGTCGAACGGCATCCCGACGCTGCCCGGATTGACGAGCTCGGTCCCCGTCGCGGCGACGCGACGGAAGGGCAGGTGCGTGTGTCCGAATATGAGCCGCCGTTCCGTGGCGCCATCGAGCAGCTCCGGCTCGTCCTCGGCGGGCTCGGGCAGGAACGATCGGACGTCTGAGATCGGCGAGGCGTGGCAGTACCGCGTCCCGGCGAGCACCATCTGCTCGCCGAGCGATGCCAGCTCGGTGACGACCTCGAGCCCGAGCGCCTCCCGGCACGCCGCGATCGCGCCCTGGACGACCGCGTTGTCGGGCGCCGCTGCCGGATGGGCGCTCCAGCGCTCGCCGTTGCCTCGGATCCAGGTCTGATCGCCCAGCCCCCGCAGCCGGGTCACGGTCTCGGACGGGAACGGGCCGAACAGGGCGTAGTCGCCACCGAGCACGAATGCCTGCACGCCCGCGGCGCCGGCGTTGGCGAGAACGGCCTCGAGCGCGGCCAGGTTGCCGTGGATGTCGTAGAGCAGCGCCGTCGGTGTGGCGGTCACACCTAATAGCATCGCGCACTGTGCAGCTGGTGGGTCCGTCGCTCACGCTCCGCTACGCGACTGCTGCGGATGCTCCGGCGCTGTTCGAGCTCGGCTCCGACGGCGAGGTGACTCGGTTCTTCTCCTGGGGGCCGTACACGACGGTCGCGGAGCCGGCCGGCTACATCGCCGGCCTGGCGGGTGAGCGTGAACGAGGCGACCGGGTCGACCTCCTGGTCGTCGCCCACGATTCGGGGCCGATCGGAGTGACCGGGCTGTCGGAGCTGAGCCGCCGTGATCGGCGGGCGGTGGTCGGGACGTGGCTCGAGCGCCGGCGCTGGGGGACGGGGGCCAACGAGGAATCCAAGGCGCTGATCGCCCATCTGGGGTTCATCACGCTCGGGCTCGAGCGCCTGGGGGCCTACGCGGATGTCGCCAACGGACGCTCGCAGAGCGCTCTGGTTCGGCTCGGCTTCCAGCGCGAGGGAGTGCTGAGACGATGGCACCGCCACGGCGAGCAGTACCGAGACGTAGCCCTGTTCTCGCTGCTCCGGGAGGAATGGGAGCGCTCGCGGCTGGCGGAGGTGCCGGTGCTCGTACACGGCGATCCACCGCCATCCTTCAGGCTCGCCGCTGCTCCCAGCTGAAGCCGCGGACCGCGAGGGCGATCCCGAGCGCGGCCCAGACGGCGATCACCCCCAGCGCGCTGATGTTCGTCGAGACGCTGGTCCCCTTGACCATCGCCCCAGACAGCCCGTCGATCAGGTGCTTGAGCGGCAGCGCCTCGGCGATGCCCTTGAGGAATCCGGGCGCATTGGCGGCGTCGTAGAACACGCCGGAGACGAAGATCACGGGCAGGAACACCGCATTGACGTAGGCGGGGGCGGAGTCGAAGTTCGGGATCGCGTGCGAGAAGGCCACGCCCAGCGAGGCGAAGCAGATCACGCCGGCGCTGACGAACACGAACAGCTCCAGGTAATCCCTCGGCCATCCTGTGCCGAAGAAGACCCGTCCCGCGACGGCGATGATCGCGATCTGGACGGCGGTGTTGGTGATCGCGTTGCCGGCGATCCCGAGCAGGTAGGAGACGCTCGGGATCGGGGTGCCGCGGATCCGCTTGAGGATGCCCTGCTCGCGCAGGAAGGTCATGTTGAACGCCAGCGCCGTGAACGTCGTCGACATCACGGCCATGCCGGCGATGCCCGGGACGATCACGTTCAGCTGCTTCTGGTTGCCGTGCAGGATCGCGCCGAAGAAGGCCAGGAACAGAAGCGGCAACAGGAAGTTGAAGAAGGCCGCGCTGGGATTGCGCCAGAAGAGCTTGCGCTCCAGGCGGTACTGGCGCCAGGCGAGGCGGGCGACGTCGGTCACCGGCGACCGCGCCTTCTGCGCCCACGGGCGGGCGCGGGCTCCTGGGCCGGTGCGGGCGCTTCGGCCGGTGCGGGTTCTTCGGACTCCTCGGCGGTGAGCTCGAGGTAGACGTCCTCGAGCGTCGGCCTGGTCACGGTGAGCGACTCCAGCTTGTGCCCTCGGGCCAGCGCCGCGCCGGTCAGCTCGTGCAGCAGCGTGGTCGGATCGTCGGTCCGGTGCTCGACCAGGCTGCCGTTGCCGCTGCGGTAGGCGATCATGTACGGCGCCGTGCCCACGGTCGCGCCCAGCTCGCCCGGAGCGCCCTCGATCGCGATGCGGCCGTCCTTGATGATCGCCACGCGGTCGGCCAGCTCCTGAGCCTCGTCGAGGTAGTGCGTGGTCAGCAGCACAGTCTTGCCGAGCTGCTTCAGCGAGCGGATCGTCTCCCATGCGGCCCGGCGCGCGGCCGGGTCAAAGCCGGTCGTCGGCTCGTCGAGGAAGATCAGCTCCGGGTCGCCGATCAGGGCCAGCGCCAGATCGAGGCGCCTGAGCTGGCCGCCTGACAGCGTTCGCGCCAGCGCGCCCTCCTTGCCGTGCAGGCCGGTGAGCGCGATCACCTCGTCCACGTCTCTGGGGTGCGGGTACAAGGAGGCGAAATGGGCCACCGCCTCTCGCACTCGGATGTGGCGATAGATCCCCGTGCTCTGCAGCACGATCCCGACCTGGGCACGAAAGGCCCGCGAGCGCTTGCCCGGGTCCAGGCCGAGCACGGTCACATCGCCGGCGGACCGCTCCCGGTAACCCTCGAGGATCTCGACGGTGGTCGTCTTGCCGGCACCGTTCGGCCCCAGCAGCCCGAACACCTCGCCGCTGCGCACCTCGAAGTCGATGCCCCGTACCGCCTCGAAATCACCATAGGACTTCCGCAGACCGCGGACCTCGATCGCTGGGTCGGACATCGGCCTGATGATGCCAGTGTGGGTCCGGCGGGTGGCCGCCCCTCGGCTTGCCCCCCCCAAAGGTGGCCGCTACGCGTGGCCGGAGCCGGCCAGCGCGTGGGGGAGCCCCTCGCGGCGTACGACGCGCGGCAGCGGCAGGCGGTGCAGCATCGGCTGGAAAGCGTCTTCGGTCGCCCACGGAAGCTCCGTGTGCACGACCTCGCCGGCTGCGGCCACCACCACAGGGTCCAGCTCGGTCCCGGCCGCGAGCTCGAGGGCCAGCAGCGCCTCGGTGTGCGACAGCTGCTGCGTGGGGCCAGCGGTGAGCCTGGCCCAGGCGTCGGCCACCGCCAGCACGCGGCATTCCAGCGGGATCATCCCCCCGCGCAGCCCGGCCGGCCCACCGGTGCCGTCGAACCGCTCGCCCGCGTACATGGCGGCGAGCATCACCTCGTACACATCATCGGTCCGGACGCGGCCGCCGCAGCTGCGCGTGTGCAGGAATTGCGCCGCCTCGGCCAGCACGCGGCGACGCCGGCGCGGCAGCCGCAGGACGTCGGCCAGCGCGGCGGCGTACAGCCCCGTGGCCGCCGGCAGGTCGAGCCGGGAGACCGAGCGATTGCGGGCCACCGCGGGAAGCACCACGGTCGGGGTCAGGACAACCGGAGCGAGGACCGCGAACGCGCCGATCCCCAGTGGCTCGATCAGCACGGCCGTCGCGGTGCCGAGCGCCACATCGATGAGGATCCCCGGCAGCGTGCTCGATAGCTCGTCTCGGACCAGCGGGCCGGGACGGTACCCCTGGTAGAGGGTGCCGTAGAAGAGACGAGAGACTGCGAACTGGACCAGCGCCATCACGACACCGGCCGTGAATAGGCTTGCCAGCGCCCTTGGTTCGAGCGCGGTGACGTCGGTGAGCCTGAGAATCCCCGCCCCGACCATCACCGACCAGCCGTAGGAGGCGAGGTTGGCCAATGCGCCCGGCGTGAACACCCGGTACTCCTTGACGATCAAACGGTTGGCGACGTCCCACATCAGGTACACGGCGAGGCCCGCCGCCGGTCCCCAGTACGCGACCGCGATCAGCGCCATGGCATAGCCGCCGTCGGCCGACACGGGCACCCTCGTCTTGAGCGCGACCTGGCCCGTTTGACATGCCAGCGCGATCAGGAGCAGCGCCGCGAACAGCAGCGGATCATGCAGGGTGGTCGGTGTCCCAAAGAGCTGCAGCGCGAACGGGAGCGCCAGCGCGGACGCCGCGAGAAACGCGATCGCTGTCCGTCGCCGTGCCGGCGTACTTCCCTGTCGTGTGGCAACCCCTACTTCCATGCTCCTCTTCGCCTACCAGCAGCCGCCCGCGCGTCGCGCACAGACGTGGACGTCCTGATGCTACCCGCACCGCGGTCCCTCACAGGGACGTGGACAAGTGATTGGCCTTTCAGCTCATGCGGTCCCCAAGGACGCCACCCACCGCATGAGCCCAGGCGTGAGGTCAGCCGTTGCGGAAAACCATGACCCTCCTTCTGTCTATTTGCAGGAAAATTATGGGCAGGTCGGCGAACGATCGATACTTCCGTCGACGTGGCACGGGTTCTGACAATTCCCGTGTACCGACGGCTGCTCGTCGCGTACACTCTCAACGAGCTGGCGTGGTCGATCGGCACCGTCGCGCTGGCGGTTCTCGTCTTCCGCCGGACCGGGAGCGCCATCGGCGCGATGTCGTTCTTCCTCTGCGCTCAGACCCTGCCGGCCCTGATCTCGCCGGCCGTGGTGACCCGGATCGACCAACGGCCGGTCCGGCGCGTGCTGCCGGCGCTGTACGTGGTCGAGTCGCTCGCGTTTGCCGCGCTCGCCTGGGTGATCACGCGCTTCGCTCTCGGTCCGGCGCTCGTGCTGGTCCTGATCGACGGGATCGCGGCCGTGACCGCACGGGCCATCGCGCGGGCGACGACGGTTGCGGTTCTGACGCCCGAGGACATGCTGCGGGACGGCAACGCGCTCACGAACGCGTCCTTCTCGGTGTGCTTCATGGCTGGTCCGGCGATCGGGGGCCTGATCGTGGCCGTGGGCGGAACGACGGCGGCGCTGATCGCCAACGCCTGCATGTTCGCCCTGATCGCGGTGACGATGCTCACCACACGCGGGCTTCCGGCCGCGCCGCACGAGCCCGCCCCCACCGCGGGCCGGCTGCGCCGAGCGCTGGACTATGTGCGTGAGCACCCGGTGGTCCGGACGCTGCTCGGTCTGCAGGCCGCGGCGGTGCTGTTCTTCACCGTCTCGATCCCGGTCGAGGTGGTGTTCACCACCCACACGCTGCACGCGGGCGCCGGCGGCTATGGCGCGCTTCTGTCGGCCTGGGGAGCGGGAGCCGTGGTCGGCAGCGCGATCTACGCGCGCTGGCGGGAGCTTCCCTCGCGGACGCTGATCGTCGGCGGGGCGAGCGCCCTCGGACTCGGATTCCTGGGCATGGCGGTCGCCCCTGCGCTGGGCTACGCGATCGCAGCGGCGGCGGTGGCCGGGACGGGCAACGGAATCGAGGCGGTGTCGGTCCGGACCGCACTGCAGGAGAGCGTGGACGCGAACTGGATGACTCTGATGATGAGCTTCAACGAGTCGATGGCCGAGGCCACGACCGGGATCGGCATCCTGCTCGGAGGCGCCCTGGCGGCGATCGCCGGCCCGCGGGCTGCGCTCGCGGTGGCCGGAGCGGGCGGCCTGTTCGTCGCCGCGGTGATCGCCGGTGCGCTCCGCTCCCAGCGAACCGCCGTCGACGCGAGCCCCGGTCTAAGGTGAGCGCCGCCGTGCGCCGCGCCTGCATCGACATCGGCTCGAACACGACGCGGCTGCTGGTCGCGGAGTGCGAGGGCGACCACCTGCTCGAGGTGCACCAGGAGCGTGCATTCACCCGCATCTCGCGCGGGCTGCTCGAAGACGGAGCGATCTCGCAAGAGAAGATCGATGAGGTCGTGGAGGTGGTGGCGGGGCAACTGCGCCTGGCCAGGGAGCTGGGTTCCGAGGACGTCTACGGCGTGGCGACGGCCGCGATCCGGCGCGCCGGCAACGGAGCGGAGCTGGTGGCGGCGATCCGCCGGCACTGCGGCCTCGGGGTGCGGATCCTGTCCGGGGAGCAGGAGGCGAGGCTGGCTTTCGTCGGGGCTGCTCGGACGCTCGATCACGTTCCCGCAGGTGCGCTGGGTGTGGTCGACGTGGGCGGCGCCTCCTCGGAGCTCGTCATCGGGACCGCTCCCGACCAGATGAGCTGGTGCACGTCGTTCGGGGTCGGGTCGGGAGATCTCGCCGACCGCTTCCTGGCCTCGGACCCGCCGACGTCGGACGAGCTGGCCGCGGCCCGCGCGCACGTCAGCCAGGCCCTGGCCGGTGTCGAGGTGCCGCAGCCTGCCGAGGCGGTGGCCGTGGGGGGGAGCGCCACGTCGCTGCGCCGGCTGGCGGGCCCGATCCTCGACTCGGCGGCCTTCGAGCGGACATTCGGGCTGCTGGCGACAGCGGGCACGACCGCCGTCGCGCGCCGGTTCGCGCTTGATCGCGAGCGGGTGAGGCTGCTGCCGGCCGGGCTGATCATTCTGCAGGCCGCCTCGGAGCTGTTCGGCGCCGCGCTCCAGGTCGGCCACGGCGGGATCCGTGAGGGCGTGCTGCTGGACGCATCGCCATGACCGGCGAGGAACCGGACATCGCCGGATCGACGCCGAGCATGAACAGCGGCTGATTCCGGTGTTCAGGATCCAGCCGCGCGCCGACCGCGCGGATGCGACCTCCCCGCGCGCCGCGCATCGGCCGCGCGGAGCGCGATCTCACCAGTGCACGCCGCGCATCAGGTGCGCGAGCGCGACCTGCTCGGTCGAGGCTGCCTCCTCGCCGCCGGGCTTCTCGCCCTTGGCCGCGGCGGAGTCGGGGAACACCTTGTACGCGGTGGACAGGATCTGGTCCACGGCCTTGGGGAAGAGCGCGTAGGAGACCTCGCCGAAGGTCCCGAGGCGGGTGTTGATCTGTTTCGGCTGGGCCCGGATCGCCTCGCAGATCAGGTCCGCCGCCTCGTCGGGAGAGATGGTGGGGAAGCTGTCGTAGATCTTCGTCGGCGCGATCATCGGCGTGCGCACGAGCGGCATGTGGATGGTGGTGAAGTGGACGTCGTCCCCGATCGACTCTGACCCCACCACTCGGGTCCAGGCGTCGAGCGCCGCCTTCGACGCAACGTAGGCCGAGAAGCGAGGCGGGTTCGTCTGGACCCCGATCGAGGAGATGTTCACCACGTGGCCGGACCGGCGCTCGCGCATGTGCGGCAGCAGTCCCATGATCAACTTGATCGTGCCGAGGTAGTTGAGCTGCATGGTGCGTTCGAAGTCGTGGAAGCGGTCGTACGAGAGCGCGATCGAGCGGCGGATCGAGCGCCCTGCGTTGTTGACCAGGATCTCCACGGCGGCGTGGTCGGTGAGCACCCGGTCGACGAGGTCGTCGATCGAGTCGGTGTCCGAGAGGTCGGCCGAATACGCGTACGCCGTGCCGCCCGTGTCCTCGATCTGCTGTTTGGTCTGCTCGAGCTTCTCCATGTTCCGGGCGACCAGGATCGGGATCCCGCCCGCCTTGGCGATCTTCATCGCCGCGGCCTTGCCGATGCCGCTGGAGGCGCCGGTGATCAGCACCGTCTTGCCGTTGACCGCGCCCTCGAAGCTGCGGTCCTTGAACAGATCGGGGTCGAGGTTGCGCTCCCAGTAGTCCCACAGCTTGTCCGCGTAGGTCTCGAGCGGTGGCACGCTGATACCCGACCCCGCCAGCGCGCGCTCGGTGTCCCGGGTGTCGAACTCGGCGGTCAGGCCGATGTAGCCGAGGACCTCCTCGGGGATCCCGAAGTCCGCCAGGATCGCCCGGCGCACGCCGCGCATGGCCGGGAGCGCCATCAGCATCGAGATCGTTCCCTTGGGGAGCGCCTTCAGGATCTTCGCGTCGATGCGGACGCTGAGCTGCGGAGCGTGAGCGGCCGTGGCGAACGCGTTGACCACATCACCGGAGCGCAGCGACTTGGGAGCCGCCAGGTGGAACGCCCGGCCGTCGAGGCCGGGCTGATGGGCGATGTGATCCATCGCCGCGGCGACGAAATCGACCGGGACGATGTTCGTGTAGCCGAACTCCGGCCCCACGAGCGGGAACCAGCCCGGGAGGTAGTGCCGGGCCATCTTGATCGCGGTGAAGAAGTAGTACGGGCCGTCGATCTTGTCCATCTCGCCGGTCTTCGAGTTGCCGACCACGATGGCGGGGCGGTACACGCGCCACGGCCCCTTGGTCTGGGTGCGGGCGATCTCCTCGGCCTCGAACTTGGTCCGGTGATAGGGATGGTCGAGGCGCTGGCCTTCGTCGAACATGTCCTCGCGGAACAAACCCTTGAACTGGCCGGCGGCGGCGATCGACGAGGTGTGATGAAAGATCCCGGCATCGATCGTGTTGGCCAGCTCGACCGCGTGCCGGGTCCCCTCTACGTTCGCGATCCGGTTGGACTCCTCATCCGCCGTCATGTCGTACACGGCCGCGAGGTGGAAGAAGTGGTCGACGTTGCCGGTCAGCGCGGCGATCTCCTCGTCCGAGACGCCGAGGCGCGGCTTGGTCAGGTCCCCGATCAGCGGGTGGACCCGTCCCGCGGCCTCGGGGCCCCAGCGATCGATCAGGTTCTCGAGCCGCCCGAGCGATCCCTCGCGCACCAGCACATGGATCTCGCCGCCACGGTCGAGCAGGCGCTCGACGAGGTGCCGTCCGATGAACCCGGTCGCTCCAGTGACGAAATAGTTCATGCTCGCTCCCTCCGCGGTGTCGGTCCCGCTCGCCGCGGTCCGGTGCCGGCAAGCCTATACGGGTCGCCCGCGCACAGAGCCGACGCGGTGAGACCGGCGGACCGGTGGGGAGCTGCGGAACGGTGGCTCGGGGCCGGCTACCAGCCGCCGCGCCAGTCGGCGTTCGCCGCCCGGCGCTGGTAGGCGTCCATCTTCGCGTGCTTGCGCTTGTCGAGCCGCCACTGGACCAGGCTCAGGACGAGGATCAGGGTGGGGAAGAACGCGATCACGATGAACATCGTGTTCGTGATCACCTTGTCGTCCGTCTCCCCGTACCAGCCCTCGCCGCCGTCGGCCCGCGCGAAGGCGGCGGGCGCAATCGAGAGCAGCGTGACGCTGAACACGAGCAGCACGGTCATGAAACGTAGGCGGCGCATGGTGGCCGTAGCCTACCTCACGTCAGGGCGGTCGTGGCGGGTTCCCGGTCCCGGCCCCGGACCGTCCGGGCAGGGGGCATGTCGAACGGCGGCTCGGGGGCGATCGGAGTCGTGGTAATGCCGTGGATGCTACGGAGGTGCAGGCTGGTCCCTCGCCCCACCACCCCCGTGCGCCGCCAACCCTGCACCAACCCCACGTCCCGGCCACCGCCTTCCTACCATGGTGCGGATGGCTGTGGTGATCGCATCCGACCTCGGCAAGGACATCGCCGGTGACCCCCTGCTGCGGGGGATCTCGTTCAAGCTCGAGCGCCGGGACCGGCTGACGCTGTCCGGTCGCAACGGCACCGGCAAGACGACGCTGCTGCGGATGCTGGCCGGCGAGGCATCGGTGGATTTCGGCGAGCTCGTGTTCGCCAAGGGGGCCAAGGTGGCGCTGCACGACCAGCGGCCGCCGCGCGAGCGTGGTCTGTCGCTGCGCAAGTACGTCCTCTCGGGCGCGAGCGAGCTGGTCTCGATCGAGGCAGAGCTCGGGGCGCTGGAGCAGGCGATGGCGGGCGGCGCTCATGACGACGCGACTCTGAACCGGTACGCGGAGGCCCAGGCCCGGCTCGAGCACGCGGGCGGCTACCGGTGGCGCGACCGCGCGCTGGCGACGCTGCATGGGCTCGGGTTCGAGGATGCCGACCTCGACCGTTCGCTGCATACGTTCTCCGGCGGAGAGCTGACCCGAGGCTCGCTGGCCCGCGCGCTGGCCGGCGACCCCGACCTGTTGCTGCTCGACGAGCCCACCAACCACCTCGACATCGCCTCGCTGGAATGGCTCGAGCAGCATCTCGCGGCGCTCGACGCCGCGATCGTCCTGGTCGCGCACGACCGCTGGTTTCTCGAGGCGGTGGGAACCGCGGTGCTCGAGCTCGAGGCTGGCCGGGGCCGGTTCTTCAGCGGCCCGTGGCACGCGTGGCGCAAGGAGAAGGCGGCCCGCGAGGTCGCGCTGGGCCGCGCGATCGAGCGCCAGGAGGCTGAGATCGAGCGCCTGGAGCGGTTCGTGACCCGGTTCCGCGCCGGCACCCGGGCCCGTCAGGCGCAATCGCGCGCGAAGAAGCTCGACAAGATCGAGCGGGTCCAGGGGAGCGGATTCGATGGCGCCGGGCTGGCGTTCGCGTTCAAGCCGCCCGAGCGCAGCGGCCGCGTCGTGTTCGAGCTCGAGGATGGCCGGCTCGAGGCCGGGGGAAAGCTCCTGCTCAACGACGCCGAGCTGTGGCTGGAACGGGGCGAGCACGTGTCTCTGGTGGGCCCCAACGGCTCCGGCAAGACGACGCTGATCGAGACCCTCGTCGGGGCGCGGGAGCTGCCGGCGGGCAAGCTGCGAACCGGCCACAACGTCAAGGTCGGCTTCCTCTCACAGCACGCCGATGAGCTGTCGCCGGGAAGCACGGCGCGAACGGTTCTGGAGGCGGCCCAGCACGCCACCGGGCTGACCCCGAACAAGGCCCGTGCACTCCTGGGCCGGTTCCTGTTCTCCGGCGAGCAGGCCGAGAAGCCGCTCGACGGGCTCTCCGGCGGTGAACGGCGACGGCTCTCGCTGGCGATCCTGGTGCACTCGGGCGCCAACGTGCTGATCCTCGACGAGCCGACCAACCACCTCGACGTCGAGAGCCGCGAGGCGCTCGAGGAGGCGCTCGGCGCGTTCACGGGATCGCTGCTGCTCGTTTCCCACGACCGCGCTCTGCTCGACGCGGTCGGGACGAGGACCGTGGCCTTCGAGGACGGGGACCTGCGCAGCTACGTCGGCGGCTGGCCCGAATACGTGCGCGTCCGCGAGGAGCGGCGCGCGGCCGGGAAGGGAGGGCCGGGCGGCGGCAAGTCCGCGGCGCCCACGTCGAAATCCGCCGCCTCCGCCGCCAAGTCCGGCGCCCCGGCCCCGAAGTCCGGCGCCCCGGATCGAAAGGGAGCCGCCCAGGCCAAGCAGGCCGGACGGGCGGCGCCGAACCGGCGGCGCCCCCCCGGCGGCCGCGGTCAGCGCCAGATCGAGCAGGAGATCGAAGCGGCCGAGGCTGCCCTCAAGGCGCTCGAGGTCGAATTGGCCGATCCCGCAGCGTGGTCGGGACCCGAGGCCAGCGCGAAGTCGGCGGCCCGGCACGAGCAGGCCAAGCGGACCGTCGAGGATCTCTACCAGCGCTGGGAGTCGATGTCGGCCTAGCCGGCCCTGGAGGGTGGGCGGATTTCGGAAGCTATTCGTCCGAAACCCGCCCACCCCCGAAACCCCTCCCGGTCGGACCCGTCGCGTCGCTGACATCGCCGCCGGCCTCGTCCCCGTCCGCGTCTACACTCCCGCATACATGTCTCCGTCAGGCGACGCGACCGCGATCCAGGTCGCGCTCATCGACGACGACAGCGGTCTCGTGACCGTGCTGGAGCGGCGTTTCGACGCGCTTGGGTGGAATCGTCATCTGCTCGCCTATGCGGCCGGTCCGGACCAGCTCGGCGCGTTGCGCGTGCACGCGCTGATCGTCAATCCCGCGCTCACGGGCCTCGATTACATCGAGCGAATCGCCACCTCGCTGCCCGGCCTGGCGCTGCTCGTGGTCAGCGGCCCGGCGCCGGTCGCGGATCGCGTGCGGGCGCTCCGCGGAGGCGCCGACGACTGGCTGACCAAGCCGTGCCATCCCGAGGAGCTGGTGGCCCGGATCCAGGCGGTGCTGCGACGCCGTCGCGCCGGCGACCTCCCGTCCGGCCAGTCGACGATCACCGCCGGGGAGCTGACGATTCGTCCTGACCGCTTCGACGCGTTCGCCGGGGGCGCGCCGGCCGCGCTGTCGCGCAAGGAATTCGAGCTGCTGCAACAGCTCGCGACCGCCGAGGGCCGGGTGCTCGAGCGCGAGGACATCTACCAGCGCGTGTGGGGCTACACGATGGTGCGCGGCGACCGGTCCGTTGACGTGTTCGTCCGCAAGCTGCGCCAGAAGCTCGAGCGCGTCTCACCGGACTGGCGCTATGTGCACACGCACTTCGGCGTCGGCTACCGGTTCGCCGCCGAGACGGTGACCGGGTCCCCGCCGAGTGTCTCGCCTGAGCCCGCCGTCCCGGAGCAACCGAGCCCGCCGGCGCTCGCCACCCCGCCGGATCCCGCTGCGCGCCCGGACTCGCGCCGGGCAGCGCTGTCCTACGCGGGCCTGCCGGCCCGGATCTCGTGACAGGGGGTAATACGAGCTACATGGACAGATGGCATCGTGCCCGAGCCGTGGCGGCCGTCAAGCGTTTCCGTGTTCTCGTCGTCGCGGCGATCGTGCTGGCGGC
>JADGPN010000676.1 GCA_017882465.1 Solirubrobacteraceae bacterium | reverse complement strand
GAGCGCCGGCACGGCCCACACTCGTCCCTCGCGCGCGAGCGCTTCGCCGAAAAGCGCGTCCGGATCTCGGCCCGCCGAGTAGCTCGTCGCTCGCGCTATCGCCCAGAAGCAAGAGTCTCGGCAGGGTCGAAGCCGCGGCGCCTGGCTCCTGCTCGGGAATGGGAGCAGAACTGCCAACGGAGTCTCGGCGGAGTCGCCGTCATGCTTCTGGTTTCGTTCCAAAGCGGCGCTCTCGTGCGTGCGGCTGGTGGCTTCTGCTATGTGGCGATTGAACTGGCGCCGTCGAAGGCCAGCAGAGTGTCGGGTCGGCGGTTGATGCATCTGCGCCTGTCGCTGAGCGTCTGAGTGATGCGGCCGCCTGCGAGGGGCGCCTGCTGGCGACGATGCCCGAGACAGTTGAGGCCAGCGCGGACGAGCTCGCCCCCGCACTCCAGGCCGTCCGACCGGCGATTCCTGTTCCAGTGGATGGAGCGGCCGGTCACCGCAAGGGGGTAGCGGATACCCTTGCGCGCGATGCGCGTGGGACCGGATCTTGCTGCGGCGGCAGCCGCGGTTGACTTGGCTGGGGCTGTTGTGGATGAGGGCGTGCGACACCTGGCCACGACCGGGGACGTCGAAGTCGACCAGGTGTTGGCATATGACCTGGCGCATTCCGCGGCCGCGATCGAGAACGCTCGGATCGTGCTGGATTACGGGTCGCTGGGCGAGGCGGAGGCACGTATTGCCTGTGCGTTTGTGGCCGATGCCGTGCACGGGGTCGCCACCAGGACGTTGTGGCGTGAGGCATCGTGGGGGATTCAGCCGGGCGCGCTGGACGGCGCGGCGGGCTTCGTGCGGGGCTATCGCTCTCCCGAATACTTGGCTGAGCTGTGCGGCGAGCAGGGCTCGCGTCACCTGGACGGCGACTTCGAGCTGGTGCAGGACACCTTTCGTCGCTTCGCTGAGGACGAGATCCGTCCGCTGGCCGAGGAGATTCACCGCCGCAACCTCGATATTCCCGAGCGCATCATTCGGGGCCTGGCCGAGCTCGGCACGTTCGGGGTGTCGATACCGGAGGAGCACGGCGGGTTCGCCGCCAGCGGGGAGGGCGAGTACCTAGCGATGGTCGTGGCCACGGAGGAGCTGTCGCGAGGCTCGCTCGGCGTCGCCGGGAGCCTCATCACCAGGCCCGAGATCCTCGCCCGGGCGCTGCTCGCTGGCGGGACCGAAGAGCAGAAGCACGATTGGCTGCCTCTGCTGGCTTCGGGGGAGATCATGGACGCGATCGCGGTAACCGAGCCCGATTTCGGGTCCGACGTCGCGGGCCTCAGGACCAGCGCGAGGCCCGATGGCGATGGCTGGCGGATCAACGGGGTGAAGACGTGGTGCACGTTTGCGGCGCGCGCGGACGTGTTGATGCTGCTGGCTCGCACCGACCCTGATCGCTCCAAGGGTCATCGTGGCCTGTCGCTGTTCGTCGTTCCTAAACAGCGGGGCAAGGGCCACGGCTTCGAACTGATCCAAGAGGAGGGTGGGAAGATGGAGGGCCGCGCGATCGACACGATCGGCTACCGCGGCATGCACTCCTACGAGGTCGCCTTCGACAACTGGTATGTGCCAGGCGAGAACCTGATCGGCGGCGAGTCCGGCCAAGGACGCGGCTTCGGGCTCCAGATGCAGGGGTTTGAGAACGGCCGTCTCCAGACCGCCGCGCGGGCCGTGGGCCTGATGCAGGCTGCCTACGAGGCGGCCTACGACTACGCCACCAACCGCAAGCTGTTCGGCCAGCCGCTACTCGACTATCAGCTCACCCAGACCAAGCTCGCGCGCATGGCCATCATCATCCAGGCCAGCCGCCAGTTCGCCTACCGAGTCGCGAGTCTGATGGCCACTGCCCCCTGGCGCACGAGAGCAGCGATGGTCAAGGCCTACGTCTGCCCTGCGGCTGAGTGGGTCACACGCGAGGCCATGCAGATCCACGGCGGGATGGGGTACGCCGAAGAATTCCCCGTGAGCCGCTACTTCGTCGACGCCCGCGTGCTGTCGATCTTCGAGGGTGCCGACGAAATACTCGCCCTCAAGGTCATCGCCCGCCACCTCGTCGCAAACGCCCGCTGATCCGCAATCCGGCACGCAGCCCACTGCTCACCGACGCGACTCTTCCGCTTGCCCCAGAGATTGCAGGAACGACGTGGACCCTCGAGCACGCTGTCCTAACTGAGCAATCCCAGCAGCCTGCGAGCCGGCGCGGACCAGACTGCCGCTCCGCGGCGGTTGCAGAAGCCGACGCCTCCGGGCGTTAGCCGAACCAGCGCGGGCCAGCAAGCACCTGAGGGCAGTCCCTCGGACATCCGCGACCGCTTGCCGAAGATCGACTCCGACTCCAGTGAGCTAGCACAACCGGCCTTTCCGACAAGCTCGCGATCGCCCAGAGCGGGCCGTCTCAGCAGCCGCCACGGCACGATCGCTTTCGACGGCAAGCGATCACGGCACGCCGACCAAGGGCGTGATCGCTTCGCCCGGAACGCAATCGCGCCGCGCCGGCGACTCGGACGACCGCTTTCGCGGTTTCGCCGGCGCGGGGCGCGCTATCGCAAAGGCGACCAAGCGCAATCCCGCGTCCAGCCGGTGCTAGCCGTTCAGGAGCAAGCACCGTGTCGCCAGCGCCGTCGGCGACCGTTGTGCGTCGCTAGGCGAGCAGGAGCCGGGCGGCACAGGGACGGCGTGATCGCCCCGGACGGGCAGCAGCGGCGCTGGCGCGCCGGTGTGGCGATGCTGCTCGCTG
>JADGPN010000675.1 GCA_017882465.1 Solirubrobacteraceae bacterium | reverse complement strand
GCAGACTCCGCACTGACCGGCCGGATCGGAGTGATGGGCACGCAAGCCGAGCACTGGTACTACCCCGGCCGGGATCACGTGCTGTTCGCCGTGGAAGCCGACCTGCACCGGACTTCCGAAGTTTGTAGGCACTTTCGGGCAGTTTTGAGGCTGAGTATGGCTCTGTAGCGCGGTTTTCGGGCTTGGAGGCTCGAAAACGTGTAGGCACACGACTTAGGCATAGCGCCTTGATTTCTAGATGGTGAGGTGCTTATGCTGTAGGCACGGTGTATCTGCGGGTGACGCAGCGGCGCAACAAGGGTGGCGATGTCGTTCGCTACCTGCAGTTGGCGCACAACGAGCGCAACGAGCGTGGCGTGCCGGTCGCGCGGGTGATCCACACGTTCGGGCGCGAGGATGAGGTCGACCGCGAGGCGCTGGCGCGGCTGGTGGCGTCGATCTCGCGCTTCTTGGAGCCCGAGGCGGCGCTGGCGGCCGGCGCGCCTGCGGGGTTTGACTTCCTGGAGGCGCGCGAGCAGGGCCGACCGCACGTCGTGGGGGCGTTGTGGTCAGAGCTGGGGATCGGCCGCGCGCTGGCGCGGGTCGCGGGCTCGCGCCGCTACCGGCGCGAGATCGAGCGTGAGGTGTTTGCGATGGTCGCCCAGCGCACGATCGCGCCGGCGTCCAAGCTCGAGGCGACGCGCTGGGCGCCCAGGGAGGTCGTGCTGCCGGGTGTCTCAGAGCTCACCGACGATGGCTTGTACAGCGCGATGGATTTCCTGCTTGAGTGCTCAGAGCGGGTGCAGGAGGCGGTCTTCTTCTCGGTCGCGAACCTGCTCAACAGCGAGGTCGACATCATCTTCTTCGACACGACCTCGACGTACTTCGAGATCGAGACCGACGACGACGAGGCCGACCTCGACGACGCAGGCGACGCGAGCGACGCGGATGATCAGCCGGCCGGCGATGCGCCACTGACCGAGGCCGGGCTGCGGCGTCTGGGGCACTCCAAGGACCACCGCCCCGACCGCCCGCAGGTTGTGATCGGGATGGCTGTTACCCGCGACGGGGTTCCGGTCAGGGTGTGGGTGTGGCCGGGTAACACCTCAGACCAGACCGTGATTGAGTCCGTCAAGGACGACCTCGGCGGCTGGAAGCTGGGGCGCTGCGTGTGGGTGGTGGACTCCGGCTTCTCAAGCCAGGAGAACCTGCGCTACCTGCAGCGCGCGGGCGGGCACTACATCGCGGGGATGAAGCTGCGCTCCGGGACCGCGGAGGCCAGGCTCGCGCTGCAGCGCCAGGGCCGCTACCACACCGTCGCTGAGAACATGACCGTCAAGCAGGTGATCGTCGGCGACGGGCAGGCGCGCCAGCGGTTCGTCGTGGCGCGCAACCCGCGCGAGGCCGACCGCGACCGCACGCGGCGCGAGCAGACGATCACGCGGCTCGAAGCCGAGCTCTCAAAGCTCGAGCAGACGCGCGGCAAGGCGCACGAGAAGGCCGCCTGCAAGCTGCGCGCGCACCGCAGCATGGGCCGCTACCTGCGCCAGACCAAGACCGGCCGGCTGATGATCGACCGCTCAAAGATCCGCGACGAGGCGCGCCTTGACGGCAAGTACCTGATCAGCACCTCAGACGACACGCTCACGCCCGAGGACATCGCGCTGGGCTACAAGAACCTGCTCGAGGCCGAACGCGGCTTCAAAGACCTCAAGGGCACGCTGCTGATGCGCCCCGTCTTTCACCGCAAGGAAGACCGCATCCGTGCGCACGTGCTGGTCTGCTTCCTCGCGCTCGTCATCATCCGCGTCGCCGAGATCCGCGCCGGTGACACCTGGCGCACGATCGGCGACGAGCTCGGCCGCATCAAGCTCGGCCGATTCCGCTCACCCGACGGCGAGTTCACCCAACGCACCGAGCTCACCGCCGACCAACGCCAGCTCCTCAACAAGCTCGGCGTCCCCGAGCCACCACGATTCGGCCACATCACCCCCGCCCCAGCCAAGCAACCGTAGGCACACGCCGCACAAGCGCACAAACCCTCGAAAACCCGCGCCACACGCGGGTTTTCCACTTCAACACGTGCCTACAAACTTCGGAAGTCGGGGGATTGTCCGAGGAACTGTGTAGGCATGAGCGAAAGAAGATCCTCATGGCTACTACTACGAGAAGCAGGACGCAGAAGAGCAGGACCAGGACCGAGCTGGAGCAGCACGCCGCGGAGCTAGAGGCTCTCGGGTTGGGGATCGCGCCCGCCGCGGACCCCCCGGCCGTGTTGCCGGAGCTCGTCGATCAGGCTGTGGACCGCGCCGCTGGCCGCCGGCGGGTCGGTGAAGCTCTCGGGATGCCGTCTGACAGGCGGATCAGCAACGAGGTGATCGACGAGCTGCTCGCCGGCGCGAGCACCGAGGAGGAGATCGCCGGGCCCGGCGGGCTGCTCGCGCAGCTGACCAAGCGGCTGGTGGAGCGCGCGATGGAGGTCGAGCTGACCGACCACGTCGGCTACGAGCCGCATCTAGAGCCGCCCGGCGGCGCGAGCAACCAGCGCAACGGCACGACTCCGAAGACGCTGATCTGCGAGCACGGGAAGGTCGGGATCGACGCGCCCCGCGATCGCGACGGCAGCTTTGAGCCGAAGATCGTCAAAAAGCGTCAGCGCCGATTCGTCGGGTTCGACGAGAAGATCCTCGCGCTCTACAGCCGCGGGCTCTCCACGCGCGATATCGAGGCGCACCTCGAGGAGATCTACGGCGTGAAGGTCGGCCGCGACCTGATCAGCCGCGTCACCGA
>JADGPN010000674.1 GCA_017882465.1 Solirubrobacteraceae bacterium | reverse complement strand
CGATCCTGGTCTTCTCCGGGTGCAGTCGCAACCCGAGTCCGTCCAGGACCGCCGCCACCAGCTCGCGAGCCTCTTCAGCCTGCGTGCGGGTGGCGCACAAGATCACCAGGTCATCTGCGTACTTCGCCAGCACCCCGAGCCGCTGCCCGCCACCCAGCCACGCCTGATCGAGCACGTGCAGGGCGATGTTGGCGAGCAACGGTGAGCTGACGGCTCCCACGCAAAAGGTAACTTGGGTCGTCGGGGCCGGCGGGGGTGGGGATTGTGTGGCGGATGGTGATCGTGTCGTGGTCGCCGCCGATCAGTACTTCGCGGACGACGAGCCGTAGGACGCGCTGCTGCTCGTCGAGGCTCAGCTGGTCGAGACCGTCGCTGAGGCGGGTGAGGAAGCCTTCGAGGGTGTCGGCGAGTTTGAGGTAGGTCTCGGCATCGTGGAGTTCTGTTTCGAGCGTGTCGAGTTGGGCGCGGAGTGTGGTCTGGCGCTTGCGCAGCGCGGGCATCCGGTCGCGCAGCTCGTCGAGCGAGAGGAGCTGTTCTTGGTAGGCCTCGATCAGGCGGGTGATGGCGCTCTCGGCGCGGGTGATGTCGCGTTGCAGCGCTTCGCGGCGTCGGCTGGCGGG
This sequence comes from Solirubrobacteraceae bacterium, assembly GCA_017882465.1. GTDB lineage: Bacteria > Actinomycetota > Thermoleophilia > Solirubrobacterales > Solirubrobacteraceae > Palsa-465. Next base: position 2,152 of record JADGPN010000674.1, on the reverse strand, counting down.
GTGCTCGGTCCGCAGCGTCTGGAGGCGGCGGTCGATCTCCGCGCGCACGAGCGTGGGGTCTTCGAGCAGCCGGCGGACCTCGTTCCAGACGAGCCCGTCGAGCTCGTCGGCGCGGATCGGGCGGCTGTGGCAAACGCGGCCGCCGATGTGGCGGTAGTTGTCAGAGCCGATGCAGCGGTAGTAGTAGATCCGCTTGTTGGTGGTGCGGGTTGTGGTTCGGTAGCAGCCGTAGCCACACTCGCGGCAGACGAGGATGCCCTGCAGCAGCGTCGGCTTCTTGGTGTTGCGTTTGGCGAAGTGCGCGTTCTGGGCAAGGCGAGCTTGCGCGAGCTCGAACGTCTCCTCGCTGACGATCGCCGGGACGGCGATCAGCGTCCAGTTCTCCGCGGACTGGTCCTCTCGCGCAGGGCGGCGGCCGTGGCGCTCGCCGCGGGCGCGGGTGGTGCGCGTCGGTTTGCCGTGGCGCTCGAGCGTCTTGGTCTTCCCGAACGCGGCCTGCCCGCGATAGGCGGTGTTGCGCAGTATCCCCCACACGCTCGAGCGGTCCCAGACCGCCTTGCCGGTCCGGGTCGGCACGCCGCGCTGTGACAGCCAGCGGGCGATCTCGCCGATCGACACGCTGTCGTTGATGTACCGCGCGAACACCTCGCGCACGACCTCGGCCTGGGCCGCGTCGATCTCCCAGAAACCGTCGCTGTGCTCGGACTTCTTGACGTACCGGTAGCCATAGGGCGCGCAGGAGAGCACCGCCTGATGGCCGGTGCGGGCGCGGTGCAACTTGCCGCGGCGGGTGCGCTCCCGGATCTGCGCGCGCTCGTACTCGGCGATCATGCCCTGGAACTGGCGCAGCAGCTCGTCCTCGGGCGTCGCGTCCCGCTCGGGCTCCTTGGCGAAGCACACCTCCACGCCGACACGCGCGAGCTCTTCGAGCAGCAGCACCTGGTAGGCGTAGCGGCGCGCGAGGCGATCCGGCGCGTGGCACAGCAGCACCTCGAAGCAGCCCTCGGCGGCGCGGTCGCGCAGCCGCTCGAGCGCCGGGCGGGTCAGCGTCGCGCCGGAGAAGCCCTCGTCCTCGAACACGAGATCCTCGGAAACGAGCAGCCCACGCTCCGCGGCGAGCTCACGCAGCCCGACGGTCTGGCTCTGGATCGTCTCGTCCTGGCGCTGGCGCTCGGACGACACCCGGGCGTAGATCGCCGCCACCCGGCCCGTCGGTCTGTCCACCTGCGAGATCGCGTCGCTCATCGTCCCTCCGCTCGTTGTGGGTCACTCGGCGCCGCTCGGGCACCGCAATCGCGAACGCCTGCGCCAGTCGCGCGCCGGCGAGCCGATCACCGACAGACTCGATCTCAACGCGCCTTGCCACCGTGTCGCTCGTGGGCTTGACCGAGATACAACTCCACCGCCTCGGCGACCGCGGCACTGAGCGTCTGCCCGCGCAACCGCGCTCGCCGGCGCAAACCGGCGATCAACGATGGCGCCAGCCTGACCGTGAACACCGCCGTGCGCTCCGGCACCACCACGCCCTCCGGCGTCGCAAGCGCCGCGTTGACATACCGACGCGCTTGGCGCTCCGACAAACCATGCTCCGCCTGCAACGCACGCACCGCGTCCGCCGGCGAGCGGTCGACCAGCAGCTCGACCCCGCGATTCACCCGAACCGCGTACTCGTCCGCATAAGCTCGGCGGCTGGCCATCAGCCACTTGAATACCACGCCTCACGACCGACTCCTCCTCCGCTGCCGCGAAATCAACCGCTCAAACTCGAAGTTCGCGATTGCGTGGGAGCCGTCATCGGCGACCCCTGCGGGGTGCCCGCCTCGATGGCGGACACGATCCCGCCCTCGAACACCCCCGCCCGAAGCCAACCACGCAGCAGCTTCAACATCCTCCGATCGGACACCCGCCGCTCGATCTGAGCGACCAGCGCCGAATGCGAAATCTCGTCGAAACAGCTTTTGATGTCGGCATCGAGCGCCCACACTTGGCCCTGGTTGACCGTCGTCCTGACCGTCTCCAGCGCGTGATGGGCCGACAGCCCGGGCCTAAACCCGTAGCTGGTCGGGAGAAAGTCGGCCTCGAAGATCGGCTCCAGCACGATCTTCGCTGCCGCCATAACCACCCGGTCGGCCAGGCAAGTGGATGCCGAGCG
>JADGPN010000673.1 GCA_017882465.1 Solirubrobacteraceae bacterium | reverse complement strand
GACCCCGGGACGCGGGGACACGAGCCGGCCTCCCAGCAGCCGCGGGAGCTCCTCGAGGGCGAGATAGGCCAGCGCCAGCCGATGGCGGAACTCGCGCCGCGGCTCCAAACGCCGGTGGCGAATCACGCCCTCGTAGATGCAGCTCGCACTCACAGCCGTGCCCCGAACCGCTCGCCGACACGGAGCGCGCTAACCACGCCGTCCTCGTGAAAGCCCCAGCCCCAGTACGCGCCGCAGAAGTGCGTGCGGTTGCGCCCGTCGATCTCTCCCACCCGGGCCTGCGCCCTGACCCCGGCCTCCGTGTAGACCGGGTGGGCGTAGGAGATCCGGCGGATGACCCGCGCGGGGTCGATCCTCTCGCTGTGGTTGAGCGTCACGCAGAACTCCCGCTCCGCCCGCAGCGATTGCAGGCGATTCATGTGGTAGGTGACCGTGCTCGCAGGCTTCGGCTCCGGCAGCAGGTGGTAGTTCCAGCTCGCCCACGCGCGCCGACGGCGGGGCAGCATCCGCACATCGGTGTGAAGCACCGCCTCGTTGGGCTGATAGGGGATCGCGCCGAGGATCTCGTGCTCACGATCGCTGGCGTCGCGCAGCAGCGCGAGCGACTGGTCCGAGTGGGTCGCCAGCACCACCTCGTCGAACCGCTGTGCCTCACCGCCGCGCGGCTTGACCAGCACGTGATCTGGGTGGCGCGTGACGGCATCGACCGGCGTGTGCAGCCGCAGCCGTTCGCCGAACGGTCGCGTCAACGCTTCCACGTACCGAGCGGATCCCCCGCGGACCACCTGCCAGCGAGACCGACCGCGGAACGCGAGCATCCCGTGATTGTCGAAGAACTCCACCAAAAAGCGCGCGGGAAAGCTCCACATCTGGCCGGGATCGGCCGACCACACCGCCGACGCCTGAGGCACGATCAGCCGCTCGACGAACGCGCGGGAGAAGCGCTGACGCTCCAGCCAGTCCCCAAGTGAGGGATCGTCTGCACGATCGCCAAGCAGCTCTCGGGCGGCGCAATTGAAGCGAGCGAGATCCGTGATCATGCGGTGAAACCGAGGGGTCAGAAGGTGCACGCGGTTGGCGAACAGGCCATTGGCAGACGCGCTGCTGTACTCGAAATCGCCAATGCCGTCGCTGACGCTGAAACTCATCGTCGATCGCTGCCAGCCGACAGCCAGGCGCTCGAGCAGCCGCTCGAAGTTGGGATAGTTGCGGTCATTGAACACGATGAACCCGGTGTCGACCTGATGCGTCTCGTTCGGAGTGTCGACGCGGATCGTGTTCGTGTGCCCACCCGGATAGGCATTTGCCTCGAACACCGTGACCTCATGCGCCCGGTGCAGCAGGTGCGCCACCACGAGGCCCGAGATCCCGGCACCCACCACAGCAATTCTCATCTCAGCGATCAACCCCGATCGAACCGCACCGACGGCTGAGATACGCCGGCACCCGACGAAACGGACCGAGCTTCTCGGTCGTGGGGTTCAGGCTCAAGAATGAGCTGGCGAGCGCGGGCACCGCGATCCCTTGGCCCGGGTGGGGCGTTGTCATTACCGTGTTGGAGCGGCGTAGTTCGCATCGCGTCGCGTCGGCGGTTGTGTCTGGGTAGGTGAGGGTCGTCATCGGAGTCTTTCGCTGGTGGGGAACCCACGGGTCCGGGCGCCGCTCGTGCGGCGCCCGGAGAACTGTGGGGCGAAGCGGTGAGCTAACGCGGGATCAGCACCCGGTCGATGACGTGGATCACGCCGTTGGAGGCGGCGATGTCGGTCTTGACGATGCGCGCACCCCCGATCGTGACCTTGCCGTGGCTGACGCGGATCTTCAGCGACTGGCCGTTCAGCGTTTTCACCGAGCGCAGCTTCACGACCTTGGCCGCGGTCACCTTGCCCTTTAGGACGTGGTAGAGCAGCACCGCCCGCAGCTTCGCCCGATCATGCTTGAGCGCCGCGAGCGTCGCTTTCGGAACCTTCGCGAACGCTGCGTCGGTCGGTGCGAACACCGTGAACGGCCCCTTGCCCTGGAGCGTGCCGGCCAGGCCGGCCTCTTTGACCAGCGCGACCAACGTCTTGAACTGCCCGGCCGCGACGGCCGTCTGCACGATGTTCGCCTTGCTCGTGGTTTGCGCCGAGGCCAGCGGCACCAGAGCCGGGAGGGCGACCACGGCGATCACCGCGGTCAGCAGGAACCTGCGAATCTGTCTCATTTCCGTCTTCCTCTCAGATGCCCGCGGGCAGCAGCACGCGGTCAACGACGTGGATGATCCCGTTCGAGGCCTCTATGTCCGCGCTGTTCACGCGGGCGGCGTCGACGTGGATGCCACCGTCAACCGACACCGGCAGCTCCTCCCCGTTGACCGTCGGTGCGGTCGTGAGCCCGACGACGTCGGCAGCGGTGACTCGGCCCGGCACTACGTGGTAGGTGAGCACCTGGGCGAGCTTGGCGGGTTCGGCCAGCAACGAGTCGACGGTTCCGTCGGGCAGTTGTGCGAACGCCTCGTCGCTCGGGGCGAAGACCGTGAACGGCCCCTCGCCAGCCAGCGTCGACTCGAGACCGGCACGATCGATCGCCGCGATCAGGGTCGTGAACGTACCCGCGTCCCGGGCCGTCTCGACGATGTTCTTCTGCATCTCTACTCCTTTGATCATTGTGGTTTAAGTCACGCGGCCACCATCGGGCCGCGGTCTGCTTCTGAGAGCACCTGCTGCTCGTCGGCGAGCTTCTGCGCCGCCGCGTAACGGCCATCTAGCACCGCCGCGTAGATCAGCAACGCGACCGCGGC
>JADGPN010000672.1 GCA_017882465.1 Solirubrobacteraceae bacterium | reverse complement strand
AGACTGGCGGCTGCGAAGATGGGTCCGGCGATCATGTTGGCCGATGAGTTCTGTGCTGCTGACCCGCGCGCCGACCACGCGGAGCTGACGGAAAGGGGTGTCGATGTCGACGCGGAGATGATGGGGGGCGACGGCACGGTGCCGCTCCTGTTCTTCTTCCGCGACCACGACGGCAATCACCAGATGATGGTGGAAGGGCAGCAATAGCCATGGCTGACAGCACAGCTTCGACGGATGCGGGCGGGCGGCAGATCACGATGGAGCGGACCTATAGCGCGTCGGCGCAGGACATATGGGATCTCTGGACGACCCGCGAGGGCATCGAGTCGTGGTGGGCTCCCGATGGCTTCAGCGTGGAGGTCAGGGAGCTGGACCTCAGGCCCGGTGGCCGGCTGCTGTACGCCATGACCGCGGTTACTCCCGACATGATCGAGTTCATGAACCGTGCGGGCATGCCGGTGAGCACCGAAGCGCGGAAGACCTTCACCGAGGTGGTCGCGCGGGAGCGCCTGGCGTACCTGTCGCTGGCCGACTTCATCCCCGGCGTGGAACCGTACGAGTCCGCGACTGTGGTCGAGCTGGAGGCGGGCTCCCAGGGTGTCAGGCTGGTCATGACCGTCGAGCCGATGCACGACGATGTCTGGACCGGAAGGCTGGTCAAGGGCCACGAGAATGAACTCGACAACCTGGCGCGGCTGATCGGCTGAGGCCGTCGCGCAGGAGGTCAACACATGAGAATCGGAAGGCATTCAGACAAGGCGGGTGGCAGCAACCGGCGGCGAACGCTGACGATCGCCCTCGCCGTGATGCTCGTGGAGACGATCGTGATGAGGCTCCGCGGGTACCGCGTCGGTGGCAACGTCGCGGTCCGGTGCTGGGAGGGCCACCTGTTCACCACGATCTGGATTCCGGGAGCCTCCCTGAAGGCGGTCCGGTTGCTGTGGTGGCGATTTCAGTATTGCCCGGTCGGCCGCCACTGGTCGGTCGTGACCCCGGTCCGAGAATCCGAGCTGACCGACCAGGAACTGCGCACCGCTCAGGAGACCAAGGACATTCGGATTCCCTGACCCGATCTTTCCGCCGGTCTGGAACTTTTGGCTGAGCCCGAATCCCGGTCTTCCGGCCGATGTGCGCCCGGTGGGCCGCGCTGGCAGCTCGTACTGAGCCCCTGCTCGTACGCTCGAGCTCGCTCGGCTCGATCCGCCACGTCTGCTCGACGGCGTCCTGGTGTTCCTGCGGCCCGGACCGGCCACCGGGGCTCCGGCGCTGACCATGTCGGTGGCGGTCGCGATCCTGGTCCTCGGGCTCTGGATCGGGGTCATGCCCTCGCTCGGCGCGTGGCGAACCCAGACTCGGGACGCGTGAGCCGAGCGGCTGCCGACACCGAGGGGACCTCCCGGATCGCCGCAGCTCGGCGGTCCGGGAGGTCACGGGGCTACGCTTCGCACATGCGCGTCAAGCGGGCTGGGACCGCCGTCAGAGAAGCCGTCCGCCGGCATCCCTGGTGGAGGGACTCGCTGCTGGCGTTGGTCCTCGCGTTCATCTCGCCATCTCACGCAAGCAGTCAGTCTTACGCGCCCAGAGCCGTGACACGCACGTTTTCCAGGCCCACGGCGACGGCTAGTGCCTCGTCTCCGCGCAGAGCACTCCGATCCCGGTCCGATAGGCGTTCGCCGGCGAGGACTCGCGTGTGCCCCGTCTCTGAGTCGAGTCGATTCCGTGTGAGAGGAAGGTAGTAGGTAGGCATGGCAGGAGCAATCGTCGTCGGCGCGGGTCCCGGCATCGGCGCCTCGGTCGCGCGACGCGCGGCCCAGGAAGGTCTCTCGGTCGGACTGATCGCCCGCTCGCAGGCGACCGTCGATGTCGCCGGGTCCGCTCTGGCGGGCTCCGCGACGCACGGGGTGGCGGCGGACGTGACCGACGAGGTGGCGCTGCCCGCGGCGCTTGACGAGATCGTCGCTCGCTTCGGCGTCCCCGAGTTGCTGGTCTACAACGCGGCGCTCATCCGGCGGGACGCGATCGGTGAGCTCACCGCCGAGCAGCACCTCGACGCGTGGGCGGTCAACGTCGTGGGCGCGATCACCGCGATCGCGCACCTGGCGCCGCGGATGGCCCTGGCGGGTACGGGCACGGTCGTGATCACCGGCGGTATGCCCGAGCCGGTGCCCGAGCTGACCAGCCTGTCGCTGGGCAAGGCGGGGGTGCGAGCGCTGACCGAGCTGCTGGCCAAGGCATACGGTCCCGCGGGCGTCCACGTGGCGACCGTGACGGTGGCCGGCGCCGTCGCGCCCGGATCCGCGTTCGACCCTGAGGACATCGCCGAGGAGTACTGGCGGCTGCACATGCAGCCGGCGCACGACTGGGAGCACCAGGTTCTCTACGCCGGGCGCGTGCAGGGCGACGACACCTGAGAGCGGCCGGCCGTGTTGCCGTGCCGCCCGAGAACCTGGCGGTGGTGATGGTTGAGAACGGGCGCGAGGACTGGTCCTTTGGGCGCGGGCAGGCCAGCTATCTCGAGCTGCCGCGCGCAGCGTGGCGGTGATGGGCGTCGAGCCTACTCACAGACCGAGCCAGCGCCGTGCGGGCCAGAGCAGCAGCAGGCCAGCTCGGCGCCCGGAGCTTCGCCGTGACGCCTCGAGCCGCTCGCGAGGAGCGCGGCGCCCTGGCCGGCAGGCGGCGAGCCGGGCCCGCTCGGCCTTGGCCAGGCGATCGTTCGTCTGCGCGGCGGTCATTTGGCGGATGAGATGGTTCGAGTACATGGTCATTGCCTCCAGGCGGGT
>JADGPN010000152.1 GCA_017882465.1 Solirubrobacteraceae bacterium | reverse complement strand
CGACCGGGGCGCCGACCTGATCCTAGGGCTGGTCGCGGCAGCGGCCTGAGCCCACTTCCAAACATTGAGCTTGCAACCGCGTCCACCGCCACCCGCCCCTGCCGATGTGCTGCGCAAGCAACGAACACTCCACCCGTACAGCCGCGTGCAGCCGGCGCTGCGGATCGGCACGTGAGCGCGCGAGCAGCGCTTCGTGAAATTGGGACGACTTTCGCGGGCCTCATTCGGCCCTCCGGGGAGTCCGCCACCGACTCCCGGCCTGAGTCTCGGCGGCGTTCTCGTCGCCCGCGCGCCGGTGTCCGTCGTGCGCGCCCTCAGCGGCGCAGCGGTGTGACCGCCGGTGCCCTGAGACCAGTCGCCTCCAGCACTGGGTCGACCGTCCAGGCCGGGTGCCCGGCATGGGCGGCGTCGTCTCGCCGTACAGCCAGTCGCGCAGGAAGCCCGTCACGTTGCGGCCGGGATACCTGCGATGCCAAGGCGATGAAGTCGTCCGTGCTCGCCGACTTGCCTCGATAGCGCTCGGCCCAGGTCCGCTCCACGCTCGGACGCGGGGTTGCCGACCTTCTGGCGCAGCGCGTACAGAACGAGCGCCGCAACTGCCTCAGGGAACGGTCGAGTCGCTGCTCGCCGAGCCCGACAAGCTGACCCAGGTGCTGACATATCACGTCGTGCCCGGCCGGGTCACCGCCGCCGACGTCGTCGGACTGACGAAGGCGCCGACCGTGCAAGGCGAGGAGCTGTCGGTGTCGGTCGACGGCAGCATCCACGTCGACGGCGCCCGCGTGACCAGCGCCGACATCGAAGCCTCAAACGGGCTCATCCACGTCATCGACCGGGTGCTGCTACCCGCCGCTACATGATCGCGACCGCGCATCGCGCGGGACGCTTGCCCAGCCGCAACCGCGGTGCCAGGACGGCGGCACTCGGACGAGTCGCTGTCGGCGGCGCGGTGCGCTGGGCCGGCGATCGGGTGGACTCGCACGGGACCGCCGATGAACGGCGGCAGCGGCGGGGAAGGCGGATCGTGGCCAGGATCGATGCGCTCGTCGATCGGCTCGCCGTGATGCGCGGGGCGGCGATGAAGGCCGGTCAGGTTGCTCTCGACCGTGGAGTTTCCGGGCCTCGACGAAGACCAGTCGGCACACCTGCAGGCACGTCTGGCCTCGCTGCGCGACAGCGTTCCGGCCGTCGGCTGGAAGCAGATGCGCAAGGTGCTGGCCAGTGACTGGGGCGAGCAGCCCGAGCGGGTTCTGGAGCACATCGACACTGAGCCGGCGGCCGCCGCCAGCATCGGCCAGGTCTATCGGGGCTGGACGCACGACGGGCGTGAGGTGGCGATCAAGGTGCAGTACCCGGGGATCGCCGAGTCGGTCGAGGCCGACATGCGCAATCTGCTGCTGCTCTCGCCGCTGCTGCGCCAGCTGATGCCAGGGCTGGAGGTCAAGGACGTGCTCGCCGAATTGCGCGAGCGGATCGTCGAGGAGTGTGACTATGAGCTCGAGGCGAGCAACCATCGGCGGGTGGAGCGCTTCTGCCGTGGCCACCCGTTCGTGCTCGTGCCCACGGTCGACACCGAGCTCAGTCGTCGGCGCGTGCTGGTGATCGACTGGGTCGACCGCATGAGCTTCGACGAGGTCACCCGCCAGCCTGACGCGGTTCGCGACCGCTACGCGCAGATCGTCTACCGCTTCTTCCACGGCACGGCGCTGGAGCTGGGTGTGGCTCTCGGGGACCCGCACCCGGGCAACTACCTGCTGGGTGCCGACGGCCACGTGGCCTTCTTCGACTTTGGCATGATGCGCCGGCTGCCTCCCGGCTACCTGCGCCGCGAGGCCGTCATCGCCCATGGCGTGCGCGAGGGCGAACAGGCCACCGTCATCGCCGGGATGCGCGAGCTGGGATACCGCCCCGGCGAGCCCAGCGAGTGGGACGGCGAGCTGCTGCTCGACTACATGCGTGAGGTCTCCTGGTGGCTGCACGCCGAGGAGCCGTTACGGCTCGCCCCCGAGGACCTGTGGCGCAGCACCGAAGCGCTGCGCGATCAGGACGCCCGCAACCACATCCTCCAGCTGCGGCGGATGACGCTGCCACCGGAGGCGCTGCTGTTGCGCCGCATGGAGGGACTGCTGTTCCAAACGGCGGCGATGATGCGCACGCGCTCCCTGGGGCAGGTTGCTGCGCGAGCTGATCGAAGGAGCCGCGCCCGTCGGAGAGCTCGGCGCCCAGCACGCAGACTGGCTGGCCCGCCACCCCCGCTTACGGCCGGCCCGTCCCGCGGTGGGCGTGGTCAGCTCGCCTCAGGAAGTGTCTCACAGCGCTTTCGGACGGCGAGGACTCCGGCCGCGATCCAGGTTCACTCGCTGAGAGGAGCGTCCGTGCTGCTGTGCGATGCGACCGGCGGCATCGGCACCGCCCTCGCGCTTGAGCTGCATAGCCGAGGGGCGGCACTCACGCTCGCGGCACGGAACGCCTCGCGTCTGGCTAGTCTGCCGGTCCCTGGCGCACGGATCGTCGGGGATCTTCGCTCGGCGGAGGCCTGCACACAGGCGGTGAACCTCGCGGCATCTCAGACTGGCAGTCTGAACGTCCACATCAACGCGGTCGGCGTGGTGGCGTTCGGCTCCACGCCGAACTACCCACCGATGAGAACACATCGTCGGCCACGAACAGCTGCAATGGAGGATCTGCTGCAGACCAACGCGCTCGTCCCGATGATGCTCGCGGGTCGAGCCCTCACGGTGCTGCGTCCCGGCGGAGCGATCGTGAACATATCCGGCGTGATCGCGGAGCAGAACCTTCCGGGCATTACCGCCTACGGCGCATCCAAGGCCGCGGTGCGTGCCTTCGACCAAGCGCTGGCACGCGAGGCGCGTCACAGCAAGGTGCGGGTGATCGATGCCCGTCCGCCACCCATCGACACGGGACTCGCCGGTCGCCCGATCGCCGGCCGGGCTCCGGCCCTGGGCGAGGGCATTGCCCCCGAGCATGTCGCGAGCGTGATCTGTGATCCTCGAGCAGGGCGTCAAGGATCTTCCGTCCGACGCTTTCTGATGGTGCACGCTTGATCGACGTGGCGATAGTCGGCGGCGGTCTCGCGGGCCTCGTCTGCGCGCAAGAGCTCGGGCGGATGGATGTCGAGTGCGTCGTCTTTGAGGCATCGGACGGGGTTGGCGGGCGTGTGCGCACCGACAGCATCGAGGGCTTTCGGCTGGACCGTGGTTTTCAGATCCTGCTGACCGCGTACCCGCAGGTGCGCAGGCGCATCGACGTCGACGCGCTCGGTCTCGCCCGCTTCGAGCCGGGCGCGGTCGTGCGCACGGCGACGGGCATGCACCGCGTCAGCGATCCCCTGCGGCGCCCCAAGGATCTGCCGCGCACGCTGTTCTCGCCCGTGGGGTCACTTGCTGACAAGCTGCGCGCGGCACGGCTAGTGCTGGACGTGCGGACTCACTCCGTGCGCGATCTCTTGCACCGGCCCGACACGAGCACCGCGCGTCGCCTCGCTGCAGCGGGGTTCTCGACGGCGTTCATCAGCGCCTTCTGGCAGCCGCTGTTCGCGGGCATCCAGCTCGACCCGGATCTCGAGGTTTCCTCGCGCCGCTTCGAGACGATCCTGCGGATGCTCGCGGTCGGCTCCACGGGCTTGCCGCGCGATGGCATGGGCGCAATCCCCGCTCAGATCGCGGTAGCACTCCCCGCGGACTCCGTGCGCCTGAGCTCCCCGGTCGCCACCGTCGAGCGCGGCGCTGTGCAGCTCGAGGACGGCGAGCGAATCGGCGCGCGGGCGGTTGTCGTCGCGACCGATGGGCCTTCGGCGCACCGCCTGCTCGGAGAGCGCGTGCCCGACCCGGGCTCACGCGCAGCGGCCTGCTGCTGGTACGCCGTGGCAAGCGCTCCGCGCCGCGGGCCCTACCTGATGCTCGACGGCGAGGGAACCGGGCCCGCGCTGAACGTCGTCGTGATGAGCGAGGTCCAGCGATCCTATGCGCCCGCCGGCAGAGCGCTGATCGCCGCGGCCGTGCCGGGGCCGGGCGGCGCTCGGGCGGAACCTGGCCGAGCGCGTGGGTCAGCAGCTCGCGCGCTGGTTTGGCGCGAGCTCCAGCGACCTGACGCATCTGCGCACCGATGTGATCCCGCATGGCCAGCCCGCCCAGCTCCCGCCGCTGAATCCCCGTCGGCGCGTCGACCTCGGCGACGGGTTATTCGTGTGCGGCGATCACCGCGACACCGCCTCGATCCAAGGCGCGATGTTCAGCGGCGAGCGGACAACGGCCGCGGTCCTGCGCCGCCTGCGCGGAAACCGCGTGATTCGGCCGGAACGGTGACTCCTCGTTCTTCTGGACATTCTGGAAGCGCTGTGCGAGCGAACCGCCCAGTCCACCGTACACCCCCGAGGACGATGATCCCCCGAGCGGGACGCATGATCAAGAGGCGCTCGAGGCCGGTCATCTGACCGCGAGTTCGGGGTCTTCTGCGACGGCGCGTCGGAGCGCTTCGTCGAAGTTGATTGGCTCGATCTCGAACAGCTTCATTCCGGAGAGGTCGGTGACGACCGTGGAGAGGGAGAGTCCCTCGATCAGCGGTCGCGCGACGCCGGCGTCGACCGGTGTGACGAGGCCGATCCAGAGCGAGGAGAGCCATGGCGTGATCAGCGGCACGGGGATCCGTGGCCGGCGGCGGAGCCCGAGGACGTCGGCCATCCGGTCGAGCATCTCGCCGTAGGTGAGCACGTCGGGACCGCCGATCTGAATCTCTCTGCCCGCTGATTGATCGACCATCAGTGCCTGAGCTAGGTAGTTCAGGGTGTCGTCGATCGCGATTGGCTGGGTCAGGTTCTTCAGCCATGCTGGTGCGATCATCGCCGGCAGTCGCTGGACGAGGTAGCGCAGCGTGCGGTAGGACTCGCTCTGTGGCCCGACGACCATCCCGGCGCGGAAATAGGTCAGCGGCGGCCCGCTGCCGCGGAGCGCCAGCGCCGTCTCGTGGCGGCTGCGCAGGTGCTCGGACTGTGGCCGGTCGCCAAGGCCGCCGAGGTAGATGACGCGCTCGATCCCCTCCGTCCGCGCCATCCGGGCGAAGGCGGCGGCGGCGGCGCGCTCGCTGGCCGCGAAGTCCTTCGGTCCGCCGCGCCCCATCGAGTGGATCAGGTAATACGCCGCGTCCGCGCCGTGGCCTGCGCCCTGCAGCGTGTCTGGACGCAGGACGTCCCCCTCGTGTAGGTCGAAGCCCTCCCGCTCGAGTGCCTGCGCGCGCGCTCCGCTGCGATCGCGCACCAGGCAACGAACCTCCCAGCCCGAGCCTGCCAGCGTCGCCGCGAGTCGCCCTCCGATGAATCCGGTCGCGCCGGTCACAAGCACCCGTCCGCTCATATGACCGTCACCCTGCGAGATCGTGTCGCGCGAGCACGGCGGCCAGCCTATCGGCCTTGTTCTTGTCGAAGCTGCGCGCCTCGCGCGCCACGGCAGCCACTCATCGACAAAGCGTTGGGATCAGGGTTGCGGCCGCGCGAGGGCGAGTGTTTGCCTGAGACCGTCGAGGGCCCGGTCGCCGACACGGGTTGAACGCGAGCCCCAGGAGCGGGTCGGCGATCCTCAACGGCCCCTTCAGCGCGAGGTCGGCGTCGTAGGTGACTCGTGTGCCGTCGGTGGTGGTCTCGAACGTGATCCTGTCCCGTGAGATGACGGTGGCGTTCTCGCCGATGAAGGTGACCGCGCGCGGGGGGTCGTACTCGACGATGCGGTAGGTGAGCTTGTTCTTGCGGCCGAGAAAGACGGCCACCAGCCGGAACTCGGTTCCCTCGCCGACCGCCTGACTGTTCAGACGCTGCGCCTCGACGACGCTGGGATCCCATCCCCTGGTTGTCGAGAAATCGCTGAGGTATGCGAACAGCTCCTCGCGCGATTGCTGTGTGTCGATCGATGCTCGATAGTGGGCCATCAAGATTCTCCTTCTGGATTTGAGCTCGACGCGGCCGGGGTGGCGTCGTGCAAACCGCTGAGGCGGGCGCACTCGGCGAGTAGCCGCTCGCGTTCCTGCCCGGTCTCTTGGTCCAGGGCAGCAGGTGGGTGGGGCGCTGTCCGCGGTCGTGCCAGAACCGGCCAGAGCTGCGCGCCGGCTCGGTAGCGGCTCCGAGCCAGACGATCGAGTCAGCGCCCTGCTCGGGGGTTCTGAGCAGCGGTCGTGTCAGCTTCTAGAAGCGAGGCAGCGAGGATCGCACGCCGGGGGTGTCAGACCAGCCTGGATGCATCACGTGGACCACCACGCCGCTGTCTGCCAACTGCTCCGCCCAGAGCTCGGTGAGGATCACCTGCGCACGCTTGGTCCGCGCGTACACCGCGGGCCCGTCGAACCGTCCGTGCTCGCTTTGCAGGTCATCGACGTTGATCTTCTGCGTGTACATGCCCCCGGAGGACACGTTGACGATCCGCGCCGGCGCGCTGTTCTCGAGCAGCGGGAACAGCAGGTCAGTCAGCAGAAACGGGCCCACCACGTTGGTAGCGAGCGTTCGCTCGATCCCGTCGGCCGAAACAGCGCGTTCGTCCGTCATGACCCCCGCGCTATTGACCAGCACATCCAGACGCGAAACCCGATCCGCAAAGCGTCCGGCGAACTGCCGGACCGACTCAAGCCGGCTGAGGTCACAGAGCCCGACGCGGATGTCACCGTTCCCGGAGCGCTCCACGATCTTCGCGCGAGCCTGCTCGCCGCGCTCCTCACTGCCGACCAGTAGCCGGACGGTCGCGCCCAGGCGCGCAAAGCCCTCAGCGACAGCCAGCCCAAGCCCCGAGCTGGCACCCGTGACGAGCGCGACCTTGCCGTCCATCCGCGGCAGGTCCGAGGAGCTCCACCGGCGACTGCGGATCCGGTGGCCGACGTTCGTGTAGCCGGCAACCACCGTGCGGTCCAGCACCGTGTCAAGGAGCGAGTTGATCATGCGCTCAGCGAGAGGTCGGGGTGCAGCTGGCTGTGGCCGGAGCGCTGCGCGTAACCGCGTGAGGTGATCCGGCACGAGCGCTTGCTCAGTAGCAGCTGGATGTTGCAGATGCGCCGCTCAGCGAATCCGGCTTCGCAGTAGGCGAGGTACAGCGTCCAGAGCCGGCGGAAGCGCTCGTCGTAGCCCAGCTCCCCCAGCGCGTCGGCATGGGCGGTGAACGTCTTGCGCCAGCGTCGGAGCGTCTCGACGTAGTGCGGCGTCAGATCCTCAAGCTTGACCGTCTGCATGTCGGTTCGCCGCGCGACGTTGCGCGTGATGACCTCGAGCGAGGGCAGGCATCCGCCGCGGAAGATGTAGGTATTGATGAACGACTTCGACGTCTTCTCGACCTCGTAGGCACGGTCGTCGATCGTGATCGCTTGCAGCAGCATCGCGCCATCAGGAGCCAGCAGCGCAGAGCATTTGGCGAAGAACGTGCCGATGTGCTGCCAGCCGACGGCCTCGATCATCTCGATCGAGACGGGCTTGTCGTAGCGGCCGCGCAGGTCGCGGTAGTCCTCCATCAGGACCGTGACCCGGTCGTTCAGTCCGGCGCGGCGGACCTGATCGACGGCGTACTGGTGCTGCTCGCGCGAGATCGTGGTGGTCGTCACGTGGCAGCCGCGGGTCGCGGCGGCGTGCAGCGCGAACGCACCCCAGCCAGTTCCGATCTCGAGCACGCGATCCTCGGGACCGAGGTCGAGCTGCTCGCAGACACGCTCGAGCTTCGCCAGCTGAGCCTGCTCGATCGTCATCCCCTCGTGCTCGAAAACGGCGCACGAGTAGCTCATCGTCGGGTCAAGCATCCGCGAGCACAGCTCGTTGCCGAGATCGTAATGGGCGGCGATATCACGCCGGCGCCGGCGCCTGGTGCTGCGGCGCAGCAGCGCCCCGGCACGCTGCAGCGGGCAGCGCACCGGCGCGAGCAGCGAGCGGAGCCGGTCAAGACCGCCGGCGTTGCGCGCCGCCAACCCGATCAACGCCACCAGATCCGGCGAGTCCCACAGGCCTTGGGCAAAGGCCTCAGCCATCCCGCGGCTGCCGCGAACCAGCTTCGGCCAGGTCCGCGGCGAGTCGATCCGGACGATCGCGGCGGGCGGCCCCGAGCCGTAGACGAGCCGCTCGCCTCCCTCCACGACGACCAGGCTGCCCACCTTGATCCGTGCCAGCAGGATCGACACCAGCCGCCGACAGAGCCAGACGATCATGCCCGTCCCGTCCGCGGATGGCGATGGACAGGCACGCCCGCGAGCCTCAGCCCGAGGGCGTGTGCACAGATCAGCGCCAGCACCCGGATCGTCGCAAGCGGATAGCGGGCGGTGATCGCCGCTATCGATGCCCGCGTCAGCTCCCGCCGGCGCAGCGCGAGCGTCGCGTCGGACACGGTGGCGCCCGCACGGCTTGAGGCGATGTGGAAGGAGAGCGTGGGTGCGGGCGTAGACGCGCGGGCCTCGTAACGATGATCCATGCCCATGAACGGCGACACGTGGAGCGTCTTGTCGAACTGACCAGCGAGCACCCCACGGCTCTCCGGCCCGGCGTGCAGCACGTAGGCGTGACGCTCATCCCAGGGCGTGTTCGTCACCGCTGCGACCAGCGCGTGCACGCGCTCGCCGCCCGGATCGACGCAGTAGTAGAGACTGACCGGGTTAAAGCAGTGCCCGAACGAGCGCAGCTGGGTAAAGGCCGGACCGGACCCGCGGGCCGCACGCCCGTCTGGTCGGCCACCAAGTCGCGCACGGCACGATCCAGCGGCACGGCGGGATCGCCCAAGTAGTCCCGGCGACGAAAGCGGACCGGTCCCAACCGCCGGGCGGCCAGTCGGCCGTCAAGCAGCCCCCGGGAGCTCCTCGAGATCGAGATACGCGAGCGCCAGCCGATGCCTGAACTCGCGCCGCGGCTCGAAGCGCCGGTGGCGAATCGTGCCCTCGTAGATGCAGCTCGCGCTCACAGCCGCGCCCCGAACCGCCCGCCCACACGCAGCGCGCTGAGGACGCCGTCCTCGTGGAACCCCCATCCCCAGTAGGCGCCACAAAAGTGCGTCCGGTTACGCCCGCTGATCTCATCCACCCGCCCCTGCGCCTTGACCCCAGCGGCCGTGAACACCCGATGCGCGTAGGGAATCGTGCGGATCACCCGGGCGGGGTCGATCTCCTCGGTGCGGTTGAGCGTGACGCAGAACTCGCGCTCGGCGCGCAGCGACTGAAGGCGATTCATGTGATAGGTCACGGTGGCCGCCGGCTTCGGCTCGGCGAGGAGGTGGTAGTTCCAGCTCGCCCACGCGCGCCGGCGGCGGGGCAGCATGCGCACACGTCGGTGTGCAGCACCGCCTCATTGTGCTGGTACGGGACCGCGCCGAGGATCTCGTGCTCACGATCGCTGGCATCGTGCATAGCGCCAGCGCCTGGTCCGAATGGGTTGCCAGCACCACCTCGTCAAACCGCTCAGCCTCGCCACCGCGCGGCTTGACGAGCACGTGATCGGGGTGGCGCGTGACCGCATCGACCGGCGTGCCCAGCCGCAGCCGCGCGCCTAA